>JBCCEW010000021.1 GCA_039030075.1 Myxococcota bacterium
CCCTGCCGCTGCCTCCGCCGCTCCTGCATCGGCTGGCCTACCTCCCGTCCCAGGGGCAGACCGGCGATCCACCGGCCGCGTTCTACGATTACCTCCGCTACGGGTGGGTCGCCGACGGGCGACGCGCCTGGGAAGCGTTCGGCACGCCGCACTACACCACGAAGGAAGCCTGGAGCTCCTTCGTGTCCGCGCAGCGCTTGCAGAGCTACACCTGAGCCATGAGCGAGACACCCCCCATCGCGCGCAACCGAGCGCCCTCCGACGTCGCTGACGATCCCTGGGAACGCCTGCCCGGCGACGCCGACGACCTGCGCGCGCTGCGCGAGGCCCTCGAAGATCTGCGCAGCGAAATCCGCACGCGCTTCGGCGCGGTGGCGCGCCGCGAGGAGACGCCTCCGGCGCGACCGACACCGGCGATCGACTGGGACGGGATGTTCTCCCAGCTGCGCCGGCGCCTCGCCACCTTCGGGATGCGTGAGTACTCGGGCGAGGTGGACGCCTTCGGGTTCGACGCCGACGCGCTCGAATCGGTCCGACCGGTGCTCGACTTCCTCTACGAGACCTATTGGCGTGTCGCACTGCAGGGCGATTCGCAGCTGCCCGAAGAAGGTCCGGCGCTGCTGGTCGCGAACCGCGCGGGTCTCCTCCCCTACGACGCCTTCATGGTCGGGCACGCCGTCGAGCGCGCGTGCGGTCGCGACGCGCGACCGCGGATCGCGCTCGGCGACGACTGGATGACCTTGCCCATCGCGCAATCGCGGCTGACCCGGCTCGGCGCCGTGCGCGCTTGTCCGGAGAACGTCGAGCGGCTGCTCGAGGCCGGCCACCTCGTGTTGGTCTTTCCCGAGGGCGCACAGGGCGCGACCAAGGAGTTCGGCGATCGCTATCGGCTGCAGCGCTTCGGGCGCGGCGGCGTGATGCGCGTCGCCCTGGAGCAGCGCGTCCCGGTGATCCCGATCGGTGTCGTCGGCTCGGAAGAAGCCCAGCCGCTGCTCCACAAGAGCCGCACTCCGGCGCAGGTGTTGGGGCTGCCCTTCGTGCCGCTCACCGCGACCTTCCCGTGGCTCGGACCGCTCGGCGTCTTGCCGCTGCCGACCCAGTGGACGATCCGGGTGGGCGCTCCGTTCGCGCTCGACGGCCTGCATGCGGATGCGGTCCGCGACGAGCTGCTGTTGTCGCGGCTGACCGAGGAGCTGCGCGCTGCGGTGCAGGCGCTCGTGCACGACGCCCTCGGCGAGCGCGGGTCGGTCTTCGGGTTCGGCGACGAGAGCTGAGCCGCGTCGCGCTGAGCCGGCACGCGATCCGGGAGGCGGCTAGCTGGCGAGGGCCGGCGCCCCTTCCGAGCGGACCTGGGCGTACTCGGGCGGCGCCCCCAGGCGCAGCTGGGCCCGGACGGCTTCGAGCGGCTGTTCGAGCAGGTCTTCCCAACGCTGCTCCGGCAGCCAGGCCGCGTCACGCCCGCGCCGGTAGCCGTCGCGGATCACCGGACGCGCGTGCATCGAGTCCTCCTTCGCCTTCCAGTACGCGGCCGCCACGATCAACCCGATCCCCGGGTTGCGGGTCTGGGCGTAGGTGAAGGCGAGCAGGGCGGCTTCGCCGACGAGGTCGCGCTCGTAGCCCGTGACGACGTGCCAGAGATCGTGCATGTCGCGCAGGCGATCGCCGAACCAGCGCTCTTCGGGGCTGGCATTCGGATTGCGCTGCTCTTCGCTGGCTTCCACGAGACCGTCTGCGTCGATCTGCTCGCGGTTCATGAACTCGGCGTAGGTGCGGCCGAGGGAGCCGGGCGGCAGCGCGAGCAGGGCCTCGCGATCACTGAGCCGGGCCAGCAGGTCGGGTCGCGCCTCGAGCAGGGCGGGGCCGTTCGGCCGCTTGCGGAACTTGCGCAGCACCCGAGTGCGCGTCGGGCCCGAGAGGGCCTCGATCACGTCGAAGACCTTCGCCGTGTCGTCGGGGTCCCGGAGCAGCGCGCGGAGCGCGCGCAGGGCCGCCATCGGTTGGATGCGGGAGGAGGCGGGCGTGGCGCTGCGGTCGGTCATGGCGTCGATCTCCCTGTGCTCGGTGTCCCGGGGCGATTCTTCGTATTGACAACACTGTAAATAGTGCTGACAGGATTGTCAATAGAAGGGCATCGCACCACACTGGAGCCATGGCCCAGCGAAGCGGAGAAGCGGGGGTGCGCCCGGATGCTCCCGGACCCACCGGCAAGCGGGTGCGGCGCAGCGCCGAGGAGGCCCGGCGGGTGATCCTCGATGCAGCCGAGGCGCGCCTGCGCGCGGGCGGACCCGAGGCCCTGCGTCTCCAGGACATCGCCGCCGACGTCGGGATCTCCCACCCCGCCATCCTGCACCACTTCGAGAGCCGCGATGGGCTGATCGATGCCCTCGAGAATCGCGCCATGCAGCGCCTCGAAGACGAACTCGTCGAGATCCTGCGCGATGCCCCCGCGAACGAGGACACCGTCCTCGGATTGCTGGAGCGGGTCTTCGCGACCCTGGGCGACGCAGGCCACGCGCGGGTGCTGGCCTGGCGGGTGCTCGGGCTCGACCGGCCTCGGGCCGACGAGGGCGGGCGTAACCTTCTCCGGGCGATCGCCGACCTCGTGCACGTCCGGCAACGCGAGCTCGCCGAACGCGCGGGGCGTCCCGTCCCCGCGCCGGAAGCGGCCGAGTTCCGCGTTCGCCTGTGCGCGATGGCGATGCTGGGCGAAGGCGTCTTCGGCCCGTTCATCGATGCGGACTTCGACCGCGAAGACGACTCGGACTACCGCCGGCGCTTCCGCGCCTGGTTCGCGCATCTCCTGATGGACGAGGCGTCCGGGTCGGATTGACGCCGGCTCGCTAGTCGCGCGAGAGCGGCTCGGCGCCGCGGGCGCCCTCGAGGCGCTCCAGCGCCTTCGCGACCCGCTCGAGGTTCTCGTTGAGCGCGTCGATGTCACGACGCCGCGGCAGATCGAGGGCCTGGAACACCCGCTCGACGGCGCCCTGGAGGCGGTCGTCCCAATCGGCGCGGGCTCCTTCGAGCGAGTCGCGCCAGCGCTGGGCCTCTTCTTCGCGGCTGCGAACGGCCTTTCGCAGGTTCTTCTGCAGCTCTTCGATGCCGTCCTGGGCGTCGCCGACCCCGCGCTTAAGCGCACCGTAGAGCGCGTCGCCGCTCTTCTGGATCAGGTCGGAGAGCACGCCGCGCGGAACCGTGCCCGAGCCCGGGTTACGCTCGTTGTCGACCAGGATCTGCGAGAGCGCGACCGAGGTGATGTCCTCGCCAGTCTCGTTGTCGATCACACGGACTTCCTGGCCCTGCTCGATGAGCTCGGCGATGCCCTTGAGCGTGATGTAGCGGCTCGTGTCCGTGTTGTAGAGCTTGCGATTCGCGTAGCGCTTGATGAGGACGGTCATTGGGGGTGTCTTCCTCTGCGTCGCGATCGACGCGGCGTGTCAAAACGCTAGCTCGGCTCCGGCGCTGGTGCTCCACCTTCGACGGGTACACGCTCGACCCGGCGCGCCGGACGCGACCGGGGCGTCGGCTCCGCCGGGGTGTTGCGGGGGGAGGACGCCTCGCTCCGGCCGACGCCGAGTTCCCAGAGCAACTCGCGCAGCCCGAGGAACGCGCGCAGTACGGCGCGCGCCTCGTCGTCGTTGCGCGCCTGGTCTTCCCAGCGACGGATCTCGGCGTCCAGCGCTTCGGCGAGCGCGACACCGAGCTCGCTCGCCAGCGGGGCACGGTCGCGGAGCTCGCGTTGTCGCGACGCCACCCAGGCGTCGGCCGTCGCGAACAAGGGGTGCTCGGCGGCACCGACTCCCGACGTCGCCAGCGCCGCGGCATCGAGCAGTGCGCGCCCGGCGAGGAGCGCCTCGGAGAGCGCCTGAGCCGCGTGTCGACGCGCGCGGGCCAGCGCCGCGTCCATCGCGGCGCGGCTGGAGCCGTTGCCTTCAGCCATTGCGCGGGCCCGCGTCGGTGGGGGAGGAAGCCATCGCGTCAATCATCCTGACCGGGTTCGTCGGCGGTCGCCACCAGCGTCAGCGCCCCGGCGACGCGTCCGATACCGCCGAGGTCATGGACCTCGGCCGAGAACTCGGGCACCTGGCGGAAGAAGGCGCCGCGCCGCTCGGCTTCGCCCCGCAGCTCGCGGACGGCGTCGTCGTCCCGGGCCACCAGCGCGGCGTAGCGCCGGGCGGCGCCGAGCGCTGCCTCGGCCGCTTCGTCTGCCGGGAAGTCCGCCCCCCGCTGCTCGCGCAACGCGTCGACGAGCGGCGTCGGGTCGACCGCGGAGAGATCCGGGTCGAGGGGCGCTTCGTTCCCCGGCCACGCGCGAACGCGATTGGCGACGATGCCCGCGGCGTGCAGCTCGGTCGCTTCCAGTCGTTCGAGAAAGCGTCGGGCCTGGGCGACGGATTCGGTCTCGGGGCCGGCGATCAACACGAAGGCCGCGTCGGGCCCGCGCAACAGGGCGCTCACTTCCCGCGCGTGGCGTCGGAAGCCCTCGGACATCTCTTCGAAGGCGAGCAGGAACTCGGAGACGTCTTCCAGAAACCCGAGGCCCGTGATCCGCTCGATCAGGGAGAGCGCGCGACGCGTGCCCCACTGAAACCAACGCACGCCCGCACGGCCGGCCGCGAAGGCCGGATGGATCCACATCTGGACCAGCCGGCTGTCGAGGAACTGCAGAATGCGCTCCGGGGCGTCGAGGAAATCGAGCGCATGCTGCGACGGGGGCGTGTCGACGACGATCGTGTCGAAGGCGTCGCTCTGCGCCATCTCGTACACCTTCTCCATCGCCGAGTACTCGACGCTCCCCGACAACGCGTCCGAGACGTGCTGGTAGATCGGATTCGCGAGGACGCGATCGCGCGTGTCCGGGCTCGAGGCGAGCCGCTCGACGAGATCGTCGAAGGTGCGCTTCATGTCGAGCATCATCGCCGACAGCGCACCCGAAGCCGGCACTCCGAGTCGATCGAGCACCTCGCGCGGGATCGCCTCTGGCTGGTTGCCGAGGGCCTCGACACCGAGCGCGTCGGCGAGACGCCGTGCCGGGTCGATCGTGAGCACGAGCGCGCGGCGGCCCGCCTGCGCCGCCTGCAAGGCCACCGCCGAGGCCACCGTGGTCTTGCCGACGCCACCGCAGCCGACACACACGATCACCCGACGCTTCAGCGCGGGCAGCATCAGGATGGAGCTCCGAGCAGGGCTTCGGACAGCGTGTCGAGATCCGCCGGGCCGCGCAGGCCGTTCGGCAGGTAGGGCAGCTCGGTGATCGGCAGCTCGGTCTCGTCGGCGATCTCGGCGACGTAGCGCGCGTTCAGCGAAGCGCGGTCACGCAAGAGCGCGCCGCACTCGGCGAGCCAGCCCGGCGAGGGCAGGTTGCCGAAGTCGCGATCGCCGGGCAACGCCGCCAGCGTCGTCTCGAGCCCTTCGAACGCGGGCGGGTAGGGCGGGGCGTGAACCGCATTGACCACCACCCGCTCGAGGCCGATGTCGAGTTCGCCGTGCACGCGCTGCACGAGCTCGATGGTTTCGCGGGCGGGTAGCTCCTCGCCGATGGCGACGGGCAAGAGCACCGAGCGCGTGCGGTCGCCGATCAACGTTTCGACCGCCTCGGTGTGCTGGCGCAGAGGGCCCGCGCGCACCGCGCTCACCACGACGCGCGGCACGTCGAGGAAGGTGAGCCCGTGCCCGGTCGCGGGCGCGTCGACGACGATCAGGTCGTAGCGGGGGCGGCGACCCTCCTCCATCTGCTCCAGGTGCCACACTTTCCCGAGCGTGATCAGGTCGCGCCAGCCGGGTGCGGCCATCAGGAACTGCTGGAAGGCCTTCTGGCGGATCACCGGGTCGACGAGTCGACGCGTTCCGAGTTGGAGACCCAGATACTCGCTGAGCGCTTCGAAGGGCTCGATGTGGCAGAACGCCACTCCGCCCGCCTGGACGGGCGTGTAGGTCAGCTTGGCGCGCGGGGCGCCCAACAGGCCGCCGAGGCGGGCGTCGGGATCGACTGCCGCGAGCAGCACGCGGCGTCCGCGGGCCGCGGCTCCATGGGCGAGCGCCGCGGCGACGGTGGTCTTCCCGGTGCCGCCCTTGCCGGTCACGATCACGAGCCGGCGATCCAGCAGCCCAGCTTTCGGTCCCGTCAAGCGATCTCCACCCCGGCCCCCTCAAGCGCACCTGTGCGGGCTCCGAAACGTTCTGGGAACCCGAGTCGCTGCTCCCCCAAAGGGGCATCGCGGGCGGGTTCGTCTCCAATCCGACTCTTCGACCTCGACTGTAACGGGAGAACGGTAGCGTGATCGTTACCTGCGAGCGCTGCGCCACGCAGTTCCAACTCGACGACACCCGCGTGCCCGTCGACGGGGTGCGTGTGCGCTGTTCGCGCTGCAAGCACGCCTTCATGGTCGAGCCGATCGCGAAGACCGAGATCGACCGCGTCCACCAGGCGGCGCGTCGCGCCCTGCGCGAGGAGGCGTTCCCCGGAGTCACCGAGGACATGCCCGAAGGCGAGGCGGCCGAAGCGGCCGCGCCGGCGGACGCACTCGACGACAGCTGGGACGACGAAGAGAGCGATTGGGAGTTCAACGACGATCTGCCCGAGGACTTCGCCGACGAGGATCCGGCGCCGGCCTCGGAGGACGACCCGCCGGCGCTCGGTGAGGTCGGCTTCGCCGACGACGGACCGGTGCCCGACCTGGCGAGCGACCCGTTGCCGCCGTTGGCGGACGAAGGAACTCCGGCGGCGAGCGAGGCTCCGACACCGGTCGAAGCCGCCGCGCCGGTCTCCGCTGAAACGGCCCCGATCGACACGGACGCCGAGAACGACGCCGGTGAGAGCGTGCTGACCGAGGCCGAACTCGACGCGGGTCTCGGCCTGGGGCCTGCGTCGTCGGACGCACCCGCGGCGTTGCCCGACCTCGAGCCGCCATCCGCGGAACCCGCGGCACCGGCGCCGCTCCCCGAAGCCAAGCCCGAGGCGCTGCCTCCTGCGCCCGCGGAAGCGCTGCGCGATCGGAACGACGATTCGAGTGACGAACTCGGCAGTCCGGTGGACTGGGACATCTTCGACGAGGCCCCGGCTGCGGCGCCCGTTCGCGAGCAGCGCGCGGCCGCTCCCATCGAGGTGGTCCAGGACGATGCCGACGGCGAACTCCAGCTCGACGACGACGACTCGGGGCGCTTCGCCGCTCGACTCGGAGCGGGCGTCGGCTGGTGCGCCACACTCGCGCTGGTCGCGGTCGGTCTGTTCGCCGGCCTGTACGCACCCCAGCCGCCGCTCGGCGACGTCGAACTCGCGCCGGGCGTGATGCTCGAGAACGTCGAGCACCGCTGGGTCGACCACGCCTCCTTCGGTCCCGTCTTCGTCGTCTCGGGTGTGCTTCGGAACGCCAGTGATGGATCGCTCGCGGTTCCCGACTTGGCGCTCGAATTGCGCGATGGCGCGGGGAACGGGGTGGGCCGCGCGCTTCCGCTCGGCGCGCCGCGCTCTTCGCGGGTACTGCGCCAGGGAGATCGCGACGCGCTGCGGAGCGCCGGGAGCTTCCGACGCCCGCTCGGGCGCGGAGAATCGCGGGCCTTCGAGGTGGTCGTGCAGCCCCTGCCCGAGAAGGCCGCTCGCTTCGTGGTGCGCGATCAGCGCTAGTCCCGCGCTCGTGCTAGCGGGTCGTCCCGGAATCGCCCTCGGTGACTTCCTCGTTCTTCGGGGTCACGTCGAGCTCGTCCTTGCCGGACAGCCCTGCCTTGAAGTTCTTGATCGCCTTGCCCACCCCGGAGCCGAGCTCCGGAAGACGTCGGGCGCCGAAGACCACGACGACGATGGCGAGCAAGATGAGGAGCTCTTGCGTTCCGAACATGGCAGGCCTCGCGAGACCGCGGACGGCGGGGGATCCGGTCCGTGGCAGTGGGCGGTCAGGGACCGCGAAAGGACGCTCTAGAGATTACTCGGCCGCGGCGGCGGGCGCCGCGGCTGCCAGTTCTTCTCGGATGATTTCCTCGAAAACTTCTGTGGGTTGCAGCCCGAACAGAACGATTCCGTTCACGACGAAACCGGGCGTTCCGGTGATCCCCACGCGGGCTGCCTCGACCGCGTCGGCCTGCACCTTCTGGGCGTGCCGGCGCTCGGCGTAGCAGGCGTCGAAGCGCTCGAGGTCGACCTCGAGCTCCTCGGCGTAGCGTCGCAGGTCTGCGTCGGCGAGCGCGCGCGGATTCTCGAAGACCGTGTCGTGGTACTCCCAGAAGCGCCCCTGTTCGGCGACGCATTCCGAGGCCTCGGCGCTGGCCCGGGCGCGATCGTGGGAGTCGAGGGGCAGGTGGCGGTAGACGACCCGAACCTGGTTCGGGAAGCGTTCGACCAGGTCCTTCATGACGGGACCGGCACGACGGCAATACGGGCACTGGAAGTCGCTGAACTCGACGATCGTGACCGGTGCGTCGTCGGGGCCGATCGACGGACCGCTGCCCGTGACGGAAACGCGCGGACGCTCCAGTTCGGTCTCGATGCCCGCGGCATCGATGAGCGCGCGGACCGCGTCGCGGCGCCGCTCGTTCTGGAGGTGATTGCGGATCTGGGGCTCGACCTGGTCGAGGGTGGCGCCGCCCATCTGGGCGCGGTTCTCGGTATAGAAGGTCGCGACTTCCTGCATCGTGACCTCGCCGAGCTTCGCCGCTTCGGCGTCGACGAGCGCGTCGGCCGTCAGGCCCTGCGCCGCGGCGGCACCATCGAGCACGCGTTGCGCGGAGAGCTGTTGCAGCGCCCGGCTGCGGATTTCGTAGAGCCGCGACTCGTTCCCGCCGCGGGTCTCGCGGCGGAACAGATCGTCCTTCACGAAGTCATCGAGCTCTTCGAGGGTGATGACCTCGTCGCCGATGCGCGCGGCGATTGCGGCGTCCTCGTCCGGCGCTTCGGATGTGGGGGTCTGGCAGGCGACGACCAGGCCCGCGAAGGCCAGGGCCCCGAGCGTCCAGAGTGCGCGATGGAACGACCGATGGCGAAGCCCGTTGCGCGAGCACCCTGTCATCGAAGCGATCATGAGACCTCCGTTGGCTGACATCCACGAGGCGAGCGTCCCAGCGAACACGCTGGCCGTCCGGCGGCCCCCCCGAGGTCGGGGAGTATAGGAAGCCCCTGCGGTGCGCGCGGCCTCGTCCAGAGGGCATCTCATCGACCCCGACCGAGACAGGGGCCCGAGTTCGGCCCGAGGTCGAGGCGCGAAATCGCAGGCATAGCGCCGCTACGGCGAGGTTTCGCAACGAAGAGATCGGGGCGATGACGGGTGCCTGGCGACCGAGGGGTTGTTGAGATGCCCTCTACGCGCGACCGAGCAGAGTCTCGGCGAGGAACCGACCCATCTGCTCCGCGACCTCGCGGGGCAGCGCACCGTTGCGCACCTCGGTATCGAGGCGCCGCGCCGAGCCCTCGGCCGCCGCGTGGAGGGCGTCTCCGGAGCCCACGGGGTCGCAGACAACCAGCAACGGCCGCGGGGCGATGCGACCGACGAAGTGGCGCGGATCGGCGGGATCCGGAAGTGGCTCGTTCCCTGGAAGGGCCAATACGACCGCTCCCGCGCGGGCATCGAGGGCACAGAAGGCGGCTCCGAGCCGGGCGCCCAAGCCGAACCCGACGTAGCCGACCCGCTCGTGGTCGATCCAATCGCGGGTCATCAGCGCGTCGAGCCCGTGCTCGAGATCGACGATGGCCTGCCGCGCGAACTCGAGCTGCAGGTCGTCGCGGAGGGGCGAGGGCGTCTCGCTCCACAGCCAGCTGCGGAGCTTCGCCTCCGAGCGTTGTCCGTGGAGCGGAAAGTCGATCGAGGCGACCGCCATGCCCTGTTGGGCCCACACGCCGCCCATCGCTTCGATCGATGCGTCGTGGGCCGAGCCGCCGAGGCCGTGCTGGAGGAGGACCAACGGGTAGGGGCCGCCACCCTCGGCGGGTAGCAGGACGCGGCCGGTGACGCGGTCACCGCGACTCGAGTACTCGATCTCCTCGACCCGCAGCGTCGGATGCGACGCGACGCGGGGACTCGGCCGGGTCCACAGTCCGAGCGCTTCGCGGTAGCCGGACAGTCGCAGCTCGTCGGTGGGCACGCGCCCGAGGATAGGAGGCTGGTTGGCTTCGCGCTCAGCGCGCGAGGAGCATCTTGCGCGCGCGGTAGAGGTTCGACTTCACGGCGTCCTCGCTCTTGTCGAGGAGCTGGGCGATGTCGGCGATCGGGCGATGCTCGACGTGGTGAAGCACGAACAGGCGGCGCTGTTCCTCGGAGAGCTTTTCGGCTGCCGTCTCGAGTCGCGTCAAGCGCTCGCGGAGCTCGTAGACCTCGAGCGGTGTCGCGGCTCGATCCCCGCCTACCATCGGCTCCCCGGAGAGTTCTCCGTCCTCGTCCAGATCGAACGGCACCGTCGGGTGCTGCTTCTTCTTGAAGCGGCTCGCGATGGTGAAGCGCGCGATCCCCAGCACCCAGGCGGCGAAGGGCGCCTCGGCGCGGAACGAATCGAGCGACGAGAACACCGCCGCGAAGACCTCTTGGGTGGTCTCCTCGGCGTCGGCGCGGTTGTGAAGACGCTTCTCGACGAAGCGGTACACGCGACCCACGTAGCGGTCGTAGAGCGTGTCGAAGGCCTCGGCGTCGCCCGCCAGGACCGCGGTGACCAGCTGCTCGTCACTCAGAGCGGGTGCGGAGCACGCAGCTGCAGCAGACATCCCAATCCCTCCAATCCCAGGTCCGAGAGCGGGCCCGGAGGCCGCATCCCCGCCGAGGTCGGACCCCAGAGTCCGGCCCTCGTGGTGGAAGTGGGATCGAAGGCTAAAGAGGTGTTGAAATTTTCTGCGGTGCGCAGAAAATTTCCCCCTCGGGGGGCGAAGGCGGGTTCAGGGCCGTCGGCCGCCGCTCAGCGCCTCGGCTCGAACTCCGCGTATTCCTCGGCGGAGAGGCCCAGGTCCTCGGCCGAGAGACCGGTCCGGAACGGCGAATCGGAGCCCGCGGGCTCGTGGCCGGGCGGGGCATCCTCTGCCGGACCCGCGACCTCGGGGGCCGCCGCGGACCGGGGAGCGCCCAACGCCTCGAGCAGGGCCACCAACCCGGACCCATTCTGCGCGAACCGCACCTCGGCCAGGCGGATCCCCTGGCTCGCCACCGAGTGGCTGGCGCTGCGCGCCGCATCCGTGTGTTCCGGCGCGATCAGCCAGCTGGTGATCCCGGCTTCGGATCGCAGACCCGCGGCAGGCACCAGCTGCGCCCAATCGGCGATCCGCGCGAACAGCCAGGCCTGGTGCGCGAGGGCCTGGCCGATCAGCGGCAGCGTGTCGCTCTCGGTCGCGCACAGCACGAGCACGAGGCGTCCGCGCCCGTCGTGTCCCACCCAGTCGATCCGATGGTCTGCGGCGAGCACCTGGGCGGCGAGCGGTGTCCAGGTGGACTCGAGCTGGGACAGCGCGCGCTCGATCGCGCGGCGGCGATCGCCATCGGGGATGCGGGCAGCGGGGCGGAGGTCAGCCAAGGTTCATCTTCAGCGCGTCTTGCCAGAGCATTCCGGCGACGTCGCCGACGGCGCGTGCAGCCCGCGACTGCGGATGGAGCAATCCGATCGGACGCCCCTCGGCGGTGGCGCGGTAGACCTGCAGGTCGTCGACGACCAGACCGTAGCTCACCGGACTGCGCGACAGATGCCGACGGGCCGTGCCCGCAATGCGGGCGAAGGCGCTACGCGCGTCACTCGCGTCGCGGGCGCCGTGCACCACCAGACCGATCCGCGCGTCGTTCCCTTGCAGCCAGGCGCGCTTCGCGAGGGCGTAGTTCTGTCTCAGATCGGGCAGGTCGGGCGTGCTCCACAGCAAGAGCCAGCGCAGGAGCGGCCGTGGCAACGTCTCGTGTTGGAGCCACTCGCGCGGCAGAGCCACCAGCACCAGTCCCCCGTCGCTGGCGACGGCGGCCTGCTCGACCGCGAGATCGATCGCGGCGTGGGCCAGGGCGGATGCGTCGTGGGCGGGGGCGTAGTGCACCTGGCAACCGAGGGGGCCCGGGCCTGCCTCGGGCCACAGCGGGGCCAGCGCGCGGTCGCGCGGCGCCACCAGGACACTGCGGGCACCGCGCCGAGCCCACTCGACTCCGAGGTTCCAGGCCAGGCCCGCGCGCACCGCGTCGTCCGGCGCGAGCGGCACGGTCAGCAGAGGCAGCGCGGCCGGGTTCGGGCGGGTCGATTCCTCTTCCTGCGCGGGCGGCAGGAAGTAGTCGAGTACGTCGTCCAGATTGCGGGGCAAGGCCTCAGCGCACCACGAGCACCGAGTTGCGGCCGCCGTTCTGGTTGGTGACGGCGTCCGGGTTCTCGGGGTCGTCCCGCCACTCCCCGTCGACGACGTAGCGGTACTGGTATCGGCCGGGCGACAGCTGAAGGATCTTCGTCCACACGCGATCGTCGCCTTCGGCTTCGACCAGTGAGCGCACGCCGCGATCGGGAACCCAGCCGTTGAAGTCGCCCGCGATCCGAACGTCGTGCGCGCGGCTCTCCCGGAATCGCACGACCACCTCGCGCGAACTCGCCACGGCCGGTTCGGGTGTGGCTTCGTAGACCTCGGGGGCGTCGACGGCCACTTCGATCGCAAGTGCGGCGTAGTCGTGGGTTCCGTTCGCCGTGCGCGAGATCGCGTTGATCGGCTTGCCGCGGCTCGCGGCTTCGCGGAGCTTCACGTTCTGACGGATCACCGTGTCGAAGCAGAGATCCTTGAAGAGCTCGCGGATCTCGCCGAGCGTCTGCCGCGCATAGCGCGTTCGCCCGTCGAAGAGGGTGGGCAGGATGCGCACCGAGAGCTCGTGGCCGATGCGTTCGGAGAGCAGGGCGATCGTCTCGAGCAGCTTCTGCACGCCGTGGATCGCGAAGTAGCTCGTCTCGAGGGGAACGATGACTTCGCGGGCGGCGCGCAGCGCGTTGAAGGTGAGGAGACCGACGTTGGGCGCGCAGTCGATCAACACGAAGTCGTAGCGGTCCTCGAGTGCCTCGATGGCGCGGGTCAGTCGCTCGGTGCGCGTCTCTACGGGCTCGGTCGCGAGCTTCTGTTCCAGGGCGGAGAGCACGATGCCCGACGGGGCGACGTCGAGGCCTTCGCGAACCGCGACGCAGACGTCCGGCAGCCGCGTAGCTCCGCTGGCATCGGCGAAGACCTCGTACAGGTTCTCGTCGAGCCGCTCCGGATCGGCACCGAGGGCGAGGGTCGCGTGGGCCTGCGGATCGAGGTCGACGACCAGGACGCGATGCCCGTCGGCGCAGAGCGCACCGGCCAGGTTGACGGCCGTGGTCGTCTTCCCGCATCCCCCCTTCTGGTTGACGATGGCGATCACGCGCATGGGCAGTTCCCCCTTGTGGAATCCGGACGAATCGATCGGGGGGGCTGCTGCGGAGGATGCGGAGGAGAAACGGGGCGGAAACGGTGGAGGGCGGAGCGGAGTCGGGTCACGGCACGCGCGCCGAGGCGTTGCCGAGAGAGGGGCGTGGAGCGGTTCGGCGCGTGGAGTCGCGCCGGGCTTCGGCCGAAGCCTGCTTCTCGCGATGCGCGTCCACCGCACGCTGGAGCTCGGCCACCTCGAAGATCCACTCTTGACCGGTGATGGCTTCGAAGGCGGTCCCATCCTTGAACGCGAGCACGACGTCGCCGGTCGCGACCAGCACGACCTCGGAGAGGGGGCGGCGGACGGCCGGGAGCATCTCGCGCAGGGCCCGGATCGAGCGACGGATCCGCTGCAGCGAAACGCCGGCGTCGATCAGTCGCTTCGTGGCCCGCAGCGCCACGAGATCCTCGAACGCGTAGCGTGCGTGGCCCCCGCGGGTGCGACGGCTGGGCTGGACCAGGTCGGTCTCAGACCAGTACTGCAGCTGACGTCGGGAGACCCCAATGATCTCCACCACGTCGCCGACGCGATACAGGTCGGACGATGCCGTCATGTCCGTGGCGGACCCCCCTGTCCACTGGACGATGGAAGCGTAAGGCGGTGTTCGGGGGCCAGTCAACCCACCGGGCCTCGGGAATCGTCTGATTTTCCACCCATTGGAAATCGGGAGGGCGGAATCCGTCCCGCTGCGGAGGCGATTGTCCAGCGAGGGGTAGCAGGGGTAGGGTCCAGCGATCGTGTCGACCCGTGAGGACGAACTCCGCCGCCCGAATGGGGCCTCGGGGCGCTCCGCCGAGAGTGCCGAAACGGGCTCCGACGGCCGCCTTTGGGTGGAGCAGGCGGGCGTCCGGCGTCCGTTCATGCGGGGCATCATGATCCACTCGCTGATGGCGCGGGGGGTGCCCTTCGACGAAGCGAACCGCACGGCCAACATCGTGCGCGATCGGCTGAGGCCCCAGGGGGTGGTCGCGAAGGTCGACATCGTTCACGTCCTGCACGAGCTGCTGGACCCCGCGCTCTTCGACGGCGAGCACCTTTCGGCCCAGGGCGTGGAGGTGATCGTCGAAGGCGACGGCAAGAGCGCACCCTTCTCGAAGGGCGTGTTGTCCCAATCGCTGCTGGCCGCCGCGATCGATCCCGACGACGCCTTCGAGGTCGCGCGCGACATCGAGACCGAACTGCGTCAGCGGGCCGTGCGCTCGATCGAGCGGTCGGAGCTACGCCGCCTGGCTTTCCATACCGTGACACGGCGGGTCGGGCCGAAGTCGGGCGAGCGCTACCTGGTCTGGCGGCACTACGAGGAACCCGAGCGTCCCGTGATCCTGTTGCTCGGGGGCGCCGCCGGGGTTGGCAAGACCTCGCTCGCCCTCGAGGTCGCCCACCGGCTCGGCATCGGACGGGTGCTCTCGACCGATTCGATCCGCCAGATCATGCGATTGATGCTGTCCGAGGAGCTCGCACCGGCGATCCACGGCTCGTCCTACGACGCGCATCAGAACTTCGCCGCGGGGGCCCTGGGCAGCGACCCGGTCGTGGAAGCGTTCCGCGCACAGGCGACCACCGTGTCGGTGGGCGTGAAGGCGTCGATCGAGCGCGCCATCGACGAGAACACCCATCTGGTCATCGACGGCGTGTCGCTCTTCCCAGGCAGCCTCGACCTCGACGCCTACGTCGATCGGGCCGACGTGATCTTCCTGGTGGTCGCGACCCTGGATCCCGGCGCCTTCCCCGCTCGGTTCGCGGCCCGCGAGACCACGGGTGGGGGAATCCGGCCGGCCCACCGCTACGTCCAGAACCTCGATGCGATCCTGCACATCCAGGACGCGATCCTGGACGCGGCCGAACGCCTCGACGTGCCGATCGTCGACAACGAGAGCTTCGACCGGGCGGTCCTCCTGGTGATCCGCCACCTGACCGAGGCGTTGCGTGAGCGGCCGGGCTTCGATCCGCAGGGCATGATCTAGCCGTCGGCGGGTTTGACCCGGGCGGGCCGTCGGCCGATAGGGAAGCCATGGAGAGACGCGCTTCGGATCGACGCGGGGGGCTCGCGAAGGGGTTGGGCTGGGTCCTGGTCGCGCTGCTGGCGACCGCCGCCTGCGGAACGCTCTCCGTCACCGAGGAGGAGGAGCTCGGTGCCGACGCGGCGCGCTCCCTGCGCCGCGAGCTCGACTTCGTCCGCGACGAACGCGTCCGCACCTACGTCGAGGAGATCGGCGCGCGGATCGTCGCGGCCGCCGGCTCGCAGCCCTACGACTTCCGCTTCCACGTGGTGAACGACGAGAGCCTCAATGCCTTCGCGCTGCCCGCCGGTCACATCTACATCCACACCGGCATCATCCTCGAATCGGCCGACGTCAGTGAGCTGGCCGGGGTGATCGCCCATGAGATCGGCCACGTCACCGAGCGCCACGTCGCGCGCAACTACCGGCGTCAGCGCAACACGGGCATCTTCTACCAGCTCGCCGCCATCGCTGCGTCGATCTTCGTCGGGGGGCAGGCCGCCGCCGGAGGGCAACTCCTCGGTGAGCTCGCCGCGGTCGCCTTCGTCAACACCTTCACCCGCGAAGCCGAGGACGAAGCCGATGCCTTCGCCGTCGAGGTGCTCCCGCGCGCCGGCTACGACCCGCACGGCCTCGTGTCGTTCTTCGAGACGCTCGAAGCGCAGGGTTCGGCGAACGTGCCCGAGTTCCTCTCGAGCCATCCGACCACCGAGAACCGCATCGAACGTACCCGGGCGCTGTTGGTCGAGGCCGATTTGCCCGAGGGCCTGATCACACGCGACGACGGGAAGCTCCAGATCGTGCAGCGGCGCATCGAGTTGTTGCAGCGATCTCGCCGTCGCTGAGGCCGCTTCCGGCGTAGGGCAGTATCATGGCCGCCTCTGTACCGAGGAGAGCCGATGCCGCCCCAGCCCCCCGAGCCCACCACCCTGGGCGCCCTGCGCAACAGCGGGGCCGCGCCCTTGCGGAGCGTGCGAGAGGAAATCCGCACGAACCTGCTGGACCGCCTCCGCAACGGTAAGCAGATCTTCCACGGCGTCCTCGGCTACGAAGACACGGTGATTCCGGCGGTCGAGAACGCGCTCTTGTGCGGACACGACCTGATCTTTCTCGGCGAGCGGGGGCAGGCGAAGACGCGGATGATCCGTCAGCTCACCCAGCTCCTCGACGAGTGGGTCCCGGCGATCGAGGGCAGCGAGATCCACGATGATCCCCGCCAGCCCGTGTCGGCATTCGGGCGCGCCCGCGTCGCCGAGCTGGGCGACGACACGCCCGTCGTGTGGGTGCATCGGGATGCGCGCTACGTGGAGAAGCTCGCCACCCCCGACGTGTCGATCGCCGACCTGATTGGCGACGTGGATCCGGTGAAGGTCGCGGCCGGCCGGACGCTGGCCGACGAAGACACCATGCACTTCGGCCTGGTCCCCCGGACCCACCGCGGGATCTTCTGCATCAACGAACTGCCGGACCTGACGGAAAAGGTGCAGGTCGGCCTCTTCAACGTGATGGAAGAGCGCGACGTCCAGATCAAGGGCTACCGGATCCGCCTGCCCATCGACGTACTCGTCGTCGCGAGCGCCAACCCCGAGGACTACACCAGCCGCGGCCGCATCATCACGCCGCTGAAGGACCGCTACGCCGCCCAGGTGCGCACCCACTACCCGCCCACCCCCGAGCTCGAGCTCGAGGTGGTGCGTCAGGAAGCGGACCTGCCCGAGGTGCCGGGTGTCGAACTCGCCGTCCCCGACTACATGCAGGAGATCCTCGCCGAGATCACCTTTCAGGCGCGCGCGAGTCCGGACGTGAACCAGGCTTCGGGCGTGTCGGTGCGGATGTCGATCGCGAACTACGAGACGCTCGCGGCGAACGCCGCGCGGCGCGCGCTGGCCGAGGGCGAGGCCTTCGGGGTGCCGCGCATCTCGGATCTCGGCGCCCTCGAGACGTCGACCCTGGGCAAGCTCGAACTCGAGTACGCCGGTGGCGATCGCTCGGAGTCCGAGGTCGCGCGCGACCTCGCGCGGCGCGCGTGCAAGGCGGTGTTCGAGCGCCGCTGCGACCCCGATGCGCTCGCGCCGCTGGTCGCGGCCTTCGACGAGGGGTGGAAGGTCGAGGTCGGCGCGTTCCTGCCGTCGCCCGAGTACCTGGCCGGCCTCGAACAGATCGGACCGCTGGCCGACGCCGCGCGCGACCTGGCCGGACGCGAGGAGCCGGCGTTCATGGCGGCGGCGATCGAGTTCCTGCTCGAGGGCCTGCATCTCTCCAACCGCCTCAACAAGACCGACCACGAGCGCGGCGCGCGCTACGCGCGAGGCTGACGGACGCGCTCTTGGCCCACGCGACCACCCACGTCTACTCCCGCTGGGACGGATCCCAGGAGGAGTTCCGTCTCGATCCCGAGCAGGCCCTCGACGCCCTCTCGGATCTGATGATGGAAGGGCTCGACGCCCGCGAGGCCCTCGAGTGGATGCGGCAGCACGGCTTCGAGATGGCCGGAATGCAGATGCGGGTGATGGGCACGGAGGAGCTGCGCCAGGAGCTGCAGCAGGAGATCCGCGCCCTCGAAGAGCAGTACCATCTCGAGCACGCCACCGAAGACATGGCGCAGCGCTTCGAGGAGGCGCTCGCGCGCGAGCAGCAGGCGCTGGAACACCAGCACGGCTACGAGTCGGCGCGTCTGAACGATTTCCTCGAGCGGCGCCACCGCGACTCCGAGACCCTCGCCGATGCCATCGAGGCGTTTCGCGATCACGAGTTCGCCGACGAGGAGGCGGGCGAGACGATGCGCGCGCTGCTCGAAGAACTCGATCGGCTGCGCGCCCTCGAGGAGTTTCGACAGGAGCGCGGCGAACGATTTCGCGGGAACGAGGCCGCCGACTACGAGACAGCCCAGCAGATTCGCGAGCAGATCCAGGCCCTCGAGCAGCTCCGCCAGGATCTCGCGGACGGGAATCTCTCGGAGATCTCCCCCGAACAGCTCCGCGAGTGGCTGGGCGACGACGCTGCGCGATCGATCGTGCTCTTGCGCGACCTCGAGTCGACGCTGGAGGGGGGCGGCTATCTCCGGCCGGGCGACCCGCAGCTGACGCCGCGCGCCATTCGTCGCATCGGGGCGCAGGCCCTGGCCGAGGTGTATGCGAGCCTCCGCAAGGGGCGTCCCGGCGCGCACGAGGTGGATACGCGCGGGGCGGCGCTGCCGCGACCCGACGAGACGAAGCCCTTCGAGTTCGGCGATCCACTCGATCTCGACGTGGTCCAGACCGTGCTCGCGAGCGTGAAGCGCCACGCCCGCGCCCACCCCGGTGAGGCGCTGCCGATGCCGGTGCCGATGGATGTCGAGGACTTCGCGCTGCGTGAGCGCGACTTCAACACCCAGACCACGACCGTGCTCCTGCTCGACATGAGCTGGTCGATGTCGTGGGCCGGTCGCTTTCCCGCTGCGAAGCGGGTCGCGCTGGCGCTCGATCACCTGGTACGCACCCGCTACCCGCGCGATCACTTCTTCGTGGTCGGCTTCTCGACCCGGGCGCGCGAGCTCAAGCCGAGCGAGCTCCCCGAAGTGAGCTGGGACATGGGCGATCCCTTCACCAACCTCCAGGAGGGGCTGATGATCGCGGAGAAGCTGATCGTCAAACATCCTTCGGGTAGCCCGCAGATCCTGGTGGTCACCGACGGCCAGCCAACGGCCTACTACCAGGACGGCGATCTGCGAGTCGAGTGGCCGATGGGCTTCGGCGGCGTGTCGCCCCACGCAGTGGCCGAGACGATGAAGCAGGTGAGAAGCGTGACGCGCCGTGGTGTGACCATCAACACGTTCATGCTCGACGATGCGCCGGAGCTGGTGGGCTTCGTCGAGCGCATGACCCAGACCAACCGCGGACGGGCCTTCTTTACCAGCCCCGAATCCCTCGGTTCGTTCCTGATGGTCGACTACCTCCGTGGGGGGAAGAGGCGCCGCAGCTGATGGCCGCCCCGCTCGATACCGCCCGCCGCGTCGTCGGCGGCCTGTCGCGTTGGGCGCGCGGCGGGATCGCACGCCGGGCGCTGCGAAGCGACGCGCCGGTCTGGGCCCACTGGGAACTCGATGCGCCGCCGGCCGAGCTACCGCTGCCGGGACCGCACGGGCTCGAAGGGCTGTTGCCGGTGCTGCGCGAACTGGAGATCGCCGCCGACGCGGACACCGCGGGCCTGCGCCTCGAGCTGCGCGCCCCGGTCGGTGGGCTGGCGTGTGCCGAAGCGCTGCGTCGCGCGCTCGATGCCTGGCGCGATCGCGGCAAACCGATCGTGGTGTGGGCCGAGATGCTCGATCTCGCGTCGCTCTACGTCGCCGCCGTCGCCGATCGCTTGTGGATGCCCGAGACCGGGCGACTCTCGCTCTACGGACTGCGGGCCGAGGGGTTCTATCTGAAGGACGCTCTCGACCGCTGGGACGTGAACCCGGAGGTCGTGCGCATCGGAACCCACAAGAGCGCGGGCGAGATGTTCACGCGGCGTGACATGTCGGACGCCCAGCGCGAGCAGCTCGACGGGCTGCTCGACGTGTCCTTCGACACGCTGACCCACGGCATCGCGTCCGGACGCGACCTCGATCCGGCGGCGGTGCGCGGGGCGATCGATGCCGCGGTCTCGGGCGCGCGCGATGCGCGAGAGCTGGGCTTGATCGACGACCTCGTGTACCGCGACGCGTGGGATGCGTCTTTCGAAGCCGAGGCGCCCAGGCTGGCACGTTCGGCGGGTCGGCCGGTCTTCCAGCCCCTGGCGCGGGTCGCGGCCGGTGGGGCGGCACCGCCCGCGCGGGACGCCTGGCGCGAGCCGCTGCGGCTCGCCTACCTGGTGGCCGAGGGGTCGCTCGGACGCGGCGAAGGCGCGCGGGGGATCGCGTCGGAGACCTGGGAGGCGCGCCTCGCCGGCCTGGCGGCCGACCCGCAGGTGCGGGCCGTGGTGTTGCGCATCGACAGCCCCGGCGGCGATGCCCTGGCGTCGGACCTCTTGTGGCGCGCGCTGCGCGCCCTGCGTCGCGAGAAGCCGCTCGTGGCTTCGATCGGCGGGGTGGCCGCCTCTGGTGGGTACTACCTGGCCTGCGCGGCCGACCAAATCTTTGCCGAGCGCACCTCGGTGACGGGCTCGATCGGAGTCATCGGCGGGAAGCTCGATCTCTCCGGGCTCTACGAGCGTCTCGGGATCGGACGCGACGGGGTCGAACGCGGCGCGCGCGCGGGAATGCTGAGCGAGACGCGGGGCTTCCGCGATGACGAGCGCGAGGCCGTCGCCGCCGAGATGCAGGAGCTCTATCGGATCTTCCTGGAGCGGGTTGCGGAAGGGCGCGGCACGACGGTGGATGCGATCGCGCCGATCGCGGAGGGACGCGTCTACGCCGGCGCCGACGCCCTGAAACTCGGACTCGTCGATCGCCTCGGCGGGCCTCTGGAGGCGATCGCCGAGGCGCGGCGCCTGGCCGGGGTTCACGCCGGCGAGCCCCTCGCGATCGAGGTGCACCCGAAGCCGACGCCCTGGGCGTCGCTGGCCGCCTGGTCTCGTCGGATCGTCTGATGTCCCGCACGCTCAAGACGGACATCCCCGGCCCGGATCACCGGGTGGGGCTCGAGGAGATCCACGAGCGCGGCTTCCAGGACATCTTCGCCGGGCGCGTGCCCGAGGCCGGGCCGCTCGTGGTCGAGATCGGTTTCGGGCGTGGGGAATTCCTGCGCGGTCTGGCCGAGGCCGAGCCCGAACAGCCCTTCGTCGGGATCGAACTGTCCTACAAGCGCGTCCTCAAGATGGCGCGGCGCCTGGCGGTCAGTCCGATCCGCAACGTGGTGCTCGTCGAGGGTCACGCCGAGGAGATCCTCCGCGAGGGGTTCGCCGACGGAAGCGTCGCGGGCTTCTGGTTGAACTTCCCGGACCCCTGGCCGAAGAAGCGCCACGCGCGACGCCGCTTCGTGCAGGCCGAGAGCCTGGCCTGGATCACTCGGCGCCTTCGGCCCGGCGGATGGTTTCGCGCCGCCACCGACGATCCGACCTACGCCGAGTGGATCGACGAGCACCTGCGCGCCACGCAGGGGCTGCGCAACGCCTACGCACCCGACCCGTGGCGTCCGGCGGTGGAGGGGCGCCAGCCGACCGCCTACGAGCTCGAGTGGCGCGCCCTGGGCCGCAGCTTCCACTTCTTCGAGTACGTCCGCACCGAGCCCTCCGAGGTCTCCAGTGGGGCCGACACCGCGGAGGCGCCCGCGAGCTAAGCTCCGCGCCCATGGCCGAGCCCTGGCACATCAAGGACCACTCCCTGGACGGGCTGCGAGCGCGGCTCGCCGAGCTGGGGGAGCGTCCCTATCGCGCCGAGCAGATCGCGGCCTGGTTGTATCGCCGCGGGATCGAGGATCCCGACCGCATGACCGACCTGGGCCAGGATCTCCGCGCGCGCCTCGGCAGCGACTGGCGGCTGCGCGCACTCGAGGTCGAGCGCGTCGACCGTTCGCGCGACGGCACCTGCAAGGCCGCGTTGGTCGCCGAAGATGGCGAGCGCGTCGAGGCAGTACTGATTCCGGAAGAAGACCGCATGACCCTCTGCGTCTCCACCCAGGTGGGTTGCTCGATGGCCTGCGACTTCTGCGCCACCGGGTTCATGGGGTTTCGACGCAACCTGCGCGCGGCCGAGATCGTCGACCAGGTGTGTCGCATGCGCGAGCTCGCTCCAGACGACCAGCCCATCAGCAACGTCGTCTTCATGGGCATGGGCGAGCCGCTCCTCAATCTGCCCGCCGTCGTCGAAGCGATTCGACTGCTCATCGACCCGAAGGCCTTCGCGATGGCGCCGCGGCGCGTGACCGTGTCGACCGTCGGGCTGGTCTCGAAGATTGGCGAGCTCCTCGAGCAGGTTCCCGTGAACCTCGCCGTGAGCCTGCACGCCACCACCGACGCGATCCGCGATCGGCTGGTTCCCCTGAACCAGCGCTACCCCCTCGAGAAACTGCTCGACACCCTGCGAGGCACCCCCCAGATCACCCCCCGGCGCCCGGTGTTCTTCGAGTACACCCTGATCGAGGGCGTGAACGATCGGGAAGAAGACGCGAAGCGGCTGCCGGGACTGCTGCACGGCATTCCTTCGAAGCTGAACCTGATTCCGATGAACCCGCACCCGGACAGCCCCTACGGGCCGCCCTCCGATGCGGTGACCGATCGCTTCCTGCGGACGTTGGCCGCTCGAGGGATGACCGTGACGCTGCGGCGCAGCCGCGGTCCGGACATCCAGGCGGCCTGCGGCCAGCTCGCGCTACGACCCTCCTGAGCGCCCCCGTCGTGGGGTTCGTCCTTCAGCGGGCACCGCGTTCCGCCGAAGACGACCCCTGGGGAACTCATTGCTCTACGCAGTTGGTGACATTCACGGCGAGCGCGACCAGCTCGAAGCCCTGCTGGCGGCGCTGCCGCTCCTGCCGGAGGACCGGCTGGTGTTCCTCGGGGACTACGTCGACCGCGGACCCGATTCGAAGGGGGTCGTCGACCTCCTGCTGCGTCTCGACCAGGACTACGACTGCACCTTCCTGCTCGGGAACCACGAGTCGATGATGCTCGACTTCCTGGGCTGGCAGGACGACGCCTATTTCGCCGGAGACGCATTCCTCGCGAACGGCGGCGATCGCACCCTCGCGAGCTACGGCTACTTCGACATGCCGGTGCCCGAGCCGGGACAGTTCGATCTGCCTCCCGAACACGAGAAGTTCTACCGCGAGCTGAAGCTCTTCCATCGCGAGGGCGACTACCTCTTCGTGCACGCGGGGCTCGGTCACGCGCTGCTGAAGGAAACCGACCTCGAGTTCGCCCTGCGCCGCGCGAAGTCCGAGGACCTCTTGTGGGACCGGTCGACCCTCGAGGCGCCGCACTCCCTCGGTGTCAGCATCGTGTACGGTCACACCCCGAGCCCCGACTTCGGCGTGCGCTGGAACAAGCCCTTCAGCATCGGCATCGATACCGGCGCGGTCTACGGCGGGGTGCTCACCGCCATTCGCCTGCCCGACGAGACGATCTTTCAGGTCTAGTCCGGGCGCCCCGGACTTCGCGCAGCTCGGCCGCGTCGCGCGCGAACGCGCCGGCCGTCAGCTCGAGCGCCGCTCCACCACCGGCACGACCATCGCCGTCCCGGCCGGCAACGACGCGAAGTCGAGGTCCGGGTTGTACTGGCGCAGCAGCCACACGGGCACCCGGTACTTTCGCTTCGCGAGGTACCAGAGCGACTCCCCACGGCGGAGCACGTGGCGTTCGGTGCCGGTCACGACGAAGGCGTCGAAGAACTCGTTCTGCAGCGACTGGTGGTGCTCCAGTCGCCGTCGTTCGAACTCCTGGGGCGTGACCCGGGCGAAGTCGAGTCGCAGGCGCTGCCCGATCACGACCGGCTGCTCGAAGCGCATCCGGTTCAGCTGACGCAGGCGGCTGGCGCGCACTTCGAGCCAATCGGCGTAGTGCCCGAGGGTCTCGGCCGCCTGCACGCGGATGCGGTTGCCGTGGACCGCGTAGTCCGACGGATCCGGGCGCGTCGACGGATCTCCCACCGCCGCCGGCGGCGGCTCGGGCTTCGACTCCGGGGCGGGTTCGGTGGCCGGCTCGGCCGCGGGCGTCGGCGGCGGGGTCGGCTCGGCGGGCGGAGCGACCTCCGGCTTCGGTTCGGGCACCGGCGCTGCCGCAGTCTCGGCGGGCTTCGCAGTCTCGGCCGGCGCGCTCGGGGCGGGCTTCGGCGAGGGCTTCGCGGCTGCGGGCTTCGCTTCCGGCGCCGGCGGCTTCGGTGCCGCGGGAGCGGGTGCCGGCTTGGCCGATGCGACCACGGTCGTCGCGCCGGGGATGCGCAGACGCTGGCCGACTGCGATGCGGTTGCGGTTGCGGATCCCGTTCTCGCGCTGGAGGGCGCGTTCGCTCACGCCGAAGCGCTTCGCGATGATCGACAGGGTGTCGCCCCGGCGCACCCGGTACTGGCCGCTGGCGGGCACCGGCTCGCGCGCGACGCTGACCGAGCCACCGCTGCCGCCAGGCAGCACGAGCACCTGGCCTACGCGAATCCGGTGGCGGCTGCGGAGGTTGTTGATGGCGACGAGCTCGCGCTCGCGAACGCCGTAGCGCTTGGCGATCCGCGACAGCGTCTCCCCGCGCCGGACCTTGTGGTAGCGGTCGCGGTGCTGCTGGCTGTGACGCGCCTGGGCCGGGACCTTCGCGATCAGGACGTCGGTCGACTGGTGCAGCGTGCCCTGCGGAACCTTCAGCGTGAAGTTCGCGGGGATGTGCTTGTTGCCGTTCCAGACCGCCGGACGCAACGCCGGGTTCGATTCCTTGAGCACGCGCGTGTCGATGCCGAGGGCGCGGGCCAGCTCGGACGCCGGCGTGAACCAGGGCAGCTTGATCTCCGTGTACTGGCGCGGGGACTGGAACTGCACCTTCCCGAAGTGGCGGGTGGGGTCCTTGTCGACGTTCGATGCGGCCTGGAAGGAGGCGTAGAAGTTGCGCGACGCGAAGCCGAAGGTGCGGCTCTTGTAGCGACGCACGATCTCGCCCATGTCCTTCGTGCCGAGCTTCTTCGACGCGCGCCGCATGCCCGCAGCGCCGTGGTTGTAGGCGGTGATCGCGAGCGGCCAGGCGCCCGTGATCTGGTAGTTCTTCTTCAGCAGGCGCGCCGCCGACTCGGTGGCGATGTACGGGTCGAGGCGCTCGTCGACGACACTGTCGATGCGCATGAACAGGCGACCCGTCGAGCGCGTGAACTGCCACATGCCCGCGGCGCCCACACTGGAGTAGGCCTTCGGGTTGTAGGACGACTCGACGTGCGGCAGGGCAACCAACTCTTCGGGCACGCCGTGGCGGTCGAGGGCCTTTTCGATGTGGCTGCGCCAGATGCCCGACCGCTCGAGGCCGGCGCGGAAGCGGTTGGAGAGCCCGAGCTGGAAGCGCACCTGGTCGGCGGCCTTGCGCAGCGTCGCGTTGCTCACGTTCTTCGGCCACTGGGCGAGCACCCGCGACTGCATCGACGTGAGGCCGGTCCGCTTCCCCTTCGCGAGGGCGAGCAGGGCGGCCCGGATCTTCTTCTTGGTCTTCTCGTTGCGGCGTTCGCGCGCCCGGTAGGAAATGCCCTCCGGGAACCGCACGGTCTCGTAGACCACGCCGAGGTTCACCGAGTCGTGGATCAGTCCCGAGTTGGTATCCACCTCGGTGTAGATCCGCGTCCAGAACCGGACGGCCGGAACCAGGCTCGGCGGAGTCGGCAGCTTCTCCGCCAGAGCGGTCGAAGCCATCAGCAGGATCAGCAGTGCAGCGGCAATCGGTCGAAACATGGACGCGACGTGAATCGGCAAGCTCCCCCCAAAACCTGTGCCGGATCCGCTCACGAATCCCACTCCAGGATCCCCCGAACCGCCGCAACTGTGTTCCCCGTGGGGATCAGCGCTTCCGGTTCTTCTTCCGGGATTTCCGGGCCTGCTTCCGCTTCTTGTTCTGCTGGGTGCGGCGCTTCGCCAGGGTCCGCTGATTGGGCCCCGACGCCCGGCCACCCCCACCGCCGAGCAGGGCGCTGGGATCCAGCCCCCCGGCCCCGGCCAGTTGGCCCATTCCCGGAATCTTCGACAGCAGGCCCCCGCCCGAACCCAGTGCCGACATCATCTCGCGCATCTCGCCGAAGCGCTTCAAGAGCTCGCGCACGTCCGAGCTGCGGCGTCCGCAGCCCCGCGCGATCCGCCGCGCCCGACTCTTGTCGATGATGTCGGGCTGCTTGCGTTCGCCGGGGGTCATCGAGCCGATGATCGCCTCGACCCGCTTGAGCTGGGATTCTTCGACCTGGTCGGCCAGCTGCCCGAACATCGGCAGCTTCGACACCACTTCGCGAAGTGGCCCCAGCTTCTGGACCATCTTCAGCTGCTTGAGCAGGTCGTCGAGCCCGAACTTACCCTTCAACAGCCGCTCGGCGTCGGCTTCTGCCTCCTTCTCGTCGACGACCTCTTCGAAGTCCTTGACGAGGCCGACGATGTCGCCCATCCCGAGGATGCGCGACGCCAACCCTTCGGGTCGGAACTCCTCGAGCCGGTCGAGGGTCTCGCCGGTTCCGAGGAACTTGATGGGGACGCCGGTGACCGACTTGATCGCGAGGGCGGCGCCGCCACGGGCGTCGCCGTCGAGCTTGGTGAGGATCAGCCCGTCGAGGGAGAGCCGTTCGGAGAACGCCTTCGCGACGTTGACGGCGTCGCGGCCCATCAGCGAGTCGCACACCAACAGCGTGTTCGCCGGCTCGGTGGCGCCCGTGATCTCCTCGAGCTCCTCCATCAGGGCGTCGTCGATCGCGAGACGTCCGGCGGTGTCGTAGATGATCGCGTTGAAGCCTTCCGACTTCGCGCGCGCGGCGCCGGCGGCGCAGATCGCGGCGGGCTTCTCGCCCTCGGCACCGGCGTGCACCGGCACCCCGAGCTGTTTGCCGAGCGTCTGGAGCTGTTGGACGGCCGCCGGGCGGTAGACGTCCGCCGCGACGAGCAGCGGGCGACGGCCGCCCTTCTCGAGGTGGCGAGCGAGCTTGCCGGCGATGGTCGTCTTGCCGACGCCCTGCAGGCCGACCAGCATGATCGAGGTGGTGCCACGCTCCCGTGCGAGGGAGGTGTCCACCGGCCCCATCAGCGCGACGAGCTCTTCTTCGCAGGCGCGGACGAAGTGCTGGCTCGGGTTGACCTTGACCAACTTCCCCGCGGCGTTGCGGACCCGGGTCTCGACCTTCTCGCCGAGAGCGCGCTCCTTCACACGGGCGAGGAAGTCGCGCACCACCGACAGGTCGACGTCGGCTTCCAGCAGCGACATGCGGACGTCCCGCAGCGCGTCCGAGATGTTCTCCTCGCTGAGTTCGCGGACGCCGGAAAGACGTTCGCGCGCAGCGGTGAACCCTTGGGTGAGGGTCTCGAGCATGGGGGCGGAGAGTAGCGCGGCGAGGCTATGCTGGGTGACCACTCCAAACCGTCCCGGAACGGCGCGAAACGCGTCGTGACGGCGAACACGAGCCAGTGCGGTGCCGCGCTGCGAAACGGGGAACGGTCAGCGGGATGCCCACGGAAGTCGAAGCCGAGATCGCTGGAAACGTCTGGAAACTCGAGACCGCAGTGGGAGCATCGGTCGAGGAGGAGGACGTGCTGCTGATCCTCGAGTCGATGAAGATGGAGATTCCCGTCGAGGCGCCCTGCGCGGGACGGGTCGCCGAGATCCGGGTGGCCGAGGGCGACAGCATCGAAGAGGGTGCGGTGCTGGTCGTGCTGGACTGAGGCACGCGCGTGATCGCGGATTGGAAGATCCGCTCGCTCACTGCGGCCGGCCTCCCCGCCGCCGTCGCGCTGCTCCAGGGGCGGGCTCGCGACAACCTGCTGCTCCTCGATCTGGTGCGCCGTTTCGGCGAGGCCCCGGCGCCCGGAGAGATGGCCGCCGAGCTGCTCGGCCTGTACGCCGGTGCCGAACTCGTCGGAGTCGCCGCGCTGCGTCCGATCGTGGCCGTCGATGCGGACTTCCCGGGCGCCGCCCTCGACCTGTTGGCTCCCTACCTCGAGGACCTCCAGGTCGGCTTGCTGAAGGGCGATCCGGCGCCGATCGAGCGGCTGTGGTCGTTCATCCGACGGCGCCGGCGCCACCGGATCTGGGTGGACCGACTCGAGACCTGCTTTGCGGTCGATCCCAACTCGGCATGTCTCAGCCCGGCCTCGCCCGAGGCGATCGCCCGCGGAGCCGACTCGCGCGATCTCGATGACCTGGTCTTCGCCGCGCGCGAGAGCCTGCGCGAAGAGGGGCGTCCCGACCCCTTCCGCGGCGACGCCCGGGGCTTCCGCCGCTGGGTGGCGGGCCGCGTGGCCCGAGCGCGATTGCTCGAGACCGAGGCCGGCGTGGTGTTCGTGGGCTACGCGGACGTGCGCTCCGCCGAGGGCTGGCTTCTGCAGGGCATCTACACCTGGCCCGAGGCGCGCCGTCAGGGATTCGCCGCCCTCGGCACGTCGGCCCTCTGCCGCGAGACCTTTGCTGCCGGCGGCGACCACGTGCAGTTGGCGGTCGTCGACGGCAACGACCCCGCGCGCCGGCTCTACGAGGGGCTCGGTTTCAAGCCCTACGGGCGGCTGCGCACGATCCTCTTCACCTAGGCCCGGCCTTTCGGCTTCTCCGCTGCGCGCTTCTCGGCTAGTGTGCGCCGAAACGAAGACGGAGGCGCACATGGGTTGGCTCGACGGCAAAGTGGCGATCGTGACGGGAGCCGGTGGTGGCATCGGGCGGGAGCATGCACTCGCGCTCGCCGGTGAAGGCGCCTCGGTGGTCGTGAACGATCTCGGCGGTTCCCGTGACGGGACCGGCGCCGGTAGCGCGATGGCCGACCAGGTGGTCGAAGAGATTCGCGCCGCGGGCGGCGAGGCGGCCGCGAACTACGACGACGTCTCGACCGTCGAGGGGGGGCAGAACATCCTTCAGGCCGCGGTGTCCGCGTTCGAGCGCGTCGACGTTCTCGTGAACAACGCCGGCATCCTGCGCGACAAGTCCTTCGCGAACACCACCGAGGACCTCTGGGACATCGTCGTGAAGGTCCACCTGAAGGGTACCTACTGCGTGACCCATGCGGTCTACAACCACATGAAGGAGAGCGGGCAGGGCGGGGTGATCATCAACACCTCCTCGACCTCGGGGCTCAACGGGAACTTCGGCCAGTGCAACTACGGCGCCGCGAAGGCGGGCATCGCGGGCTTCTCGCGCTGCCTGGCGATCGAGGGGCAGAAGTACGGCGTGCGTGTGCACATCCTCGCCCCGGTGGCGCTGACCCGACTCACCGACGATCTGCCGGGCTTCAAGGACAACGAGTCGATGAAGGCGAAGATGAACCCGGGGCTCGTCTCGCCGCTGATCGTCTACCTGGCCAGCGATCGGGCGAAGGATCTCACCGGAAAGACCTTCTACGTCGGCGGCGGCCGGATCGCCGAGATGAAGGTGGTCACCCACACGGGTAAGACGAAGGACACCGACGGTGGGCTCTGGACGCCGGAGGAGATCGCAGCGGACATGAAGCCCGGGGAGATCCTGCTGCCCGAGTAGGGACGGGCAGCGCGTGCTGCACGGCGGGAATCGCCCGTGCACGCGTAGGGTCCGCTAGCTTCCCTCCATGCCGGAACACGCTCCCGGTTCCGCGCCTCCCGACGCGGAGGCTCCGGACTCCGAAGCCCTCGAGACGCCGTCGCCGCGCACGTCCGCGTCGGAGGAAGGCCCGCGCGCCGATCCTCTGACGGCGATGACGCCGCGCTTCAATCTGTTCTTCCGCTTCTTCGCGAAGCGCTTCTTCGAGCGCTTCGACCTGGACGAGGGGACCGTCGCGACGCTGCGAGACCTCGAGAGTCGGGGCGCCGTCGTGTACGTGATGCGCTACGCGAGTCGGCTCGACTACTTCCTGTTCAACACGTTGTTCCGCCACGAAGGGCTGCGGCTCTCGAGCTTCGCCAACGGCATTCGCTTCTGGTACTACCGCCCGCTGCGCGACGCATGGCGGACCCTGCGTGGCCGTCCCCGCGGCGTACCCCAGGACGTCGAACTCGTCCGGGCGCGTGAGTACTGTCGGGAGCTGACGCGAGAGGGCGGCTCCTTCTTCCTGTTCCTGCGCACGGCGCGACTGCAGCCGCGGTTGCGTGGACGACAGGGCGCCATCGAGCAGAGCCGTCAGGAGCGCGATCTGCTGACCGAGGTGGTGGCCGCCGCCCAGAGTTCGGGCCGGCCCGTTCACGTGGTGCCGCTGGCGCTCTTCTGGCGCAAGGGGCCGCGCGCCCGTCGGCGCTTCCTCAACCTCTCCTACGGAGCGCTCACCCGTCCCAACGACGTGGCGAAGGTGCTGTCGTTCCTGACCACCTACCGCGGCATCCACGTGAAGGTGGGCGAAGCGATCGACGTGCCGGCCTTCCTGGCCACGCGCAGCGAGCCCACGCCGCAGGCGTTGGCCCGGGTCATCCGGCGCACGCTGCTCTCCTACCTGTATCGCGAGGAGCGCGTCGTCGAGGGTCCCGTGCTGCAGCCCCTCTACCGCGTGCAGGACACGGTGGTGCGTTCTCCCGCCGTGCGCGCTGCGGCCGCCGAGTACGCCGCAGAGAACAAGGTCTCGGAGGAACGCGCGCAGGTCCAGGCCGAGAAGCTCTTCCGCGAAGTCGCGGCCAACATGAGCTCCACCTTCCTCGCGATCCTCGACATCCTGGTCGGCGCGGTGATCAAGCGCCTGTTCGTGCAGGTGGAAGACTCGGGGATGGAGAAGGTGCGCGAGGCGTCGCGCCGGGATCCGATCGTCCTGGTGCCGACGCATCGGTCCTACTTCGACTTCCTCATCATCTCGGTGCTCTTCTACCGTCGCCACATGGTCCCGCCCCACATCGCGGCGCGGGACAACATGGCCTTCGGCCCCTTCGGCTTCCTGTGGCGCCGGGCGGGCGCCTTCTTCCTGCGCAAGTCCTTCGACGACCCGCTCTACAAGGCGGTGTTCCGAACCTACGTCTCGTATCTCATCAAGGAAGGCTTCACCCAGGAGTTCTTCATCGAGGGCGGACGCTCGCGCACCGGGAAGACGCTGCCGCCGCGCCTCGGCATGCTCGCCTGGGACGTCGAGGCCTTCCTGGCGAGTGGCCGTCGCGATCTGCTCTTCGTTCCCCTGGCGCTCACCTACGAGCGGCTGGTGGAAGAAGGGGCGATGGTCGGCGAGCTGGAAGGCGCCGAGAAGTCCGAAGAGAGCATGCTCGGTCTGGTGCGGGCCTGGCGTTTCCTGCAGCGACGCTTCGGGTCGGTCTTCGTGAACGTCGGCGAGCCGATTTCATTGGCGGACGCGATGGGCGATCGCCGCGCGCTGATCGCGCGTGAGGACGACGCCGGCGTCCAGGCTCGTCGCGACTTCGTCGTGACCCTCGGCAACGAGATCGTCGAGGGCATCAATCGCTCGGTGGTTCCCCACGCGACCAGCGTCGCGGCCTGTGCGCTGCTCGGCGACGAACGCCGCGGTCTCTTCCGCGAGGATCTCGCGCTGCGGATGCAGCAGCTGGTGGACGTGCTGCGCATCATGGACGTGAAGCTCACGCCGTCCCTGCTGCGCGACGAAGGCGACTTTTCGGTGTCGATCGCGTCGCTCCTGCGCATGGACCTGATTCGCAAAGCCGAGGACGCCCGCGGCGAGATCCTGTTCTTCGAGCCGGGCCGTCGCCGCGCGCTCGACATCTACCGCAACACGATCCAGCACTTCCTCGCCGTGCCGAGCTTCCTCGCCCGGGAACTCGGGGTCGGGGGCAGCCGCGCCGAGATCGACGCCCGTCTCGACGCGTGGCTCGACCTCTTCTACGGCGAGTTCTTCGCGCGGCGTGATCCCCGCACCTGCGAGCACATCGATCTGCTGCTCCGGCAGTTCGCGGACCGCGGCTGGATCCAGGACGATGGCGGCGCCTGGCGGGCCACCGAGGCCGGCGCGTCGCATCTGGCGTTCCTGGCCGAGCAGACGCGCTCGGTGGTCGAGGGCTACCAGGTCGCCTTCGCGGCAATCGCGCGACTCGACGAGCCGATCGGTCGGAAAGCCCTACGCAAACGCATCTCCGAGCAGTTCGAGCGCTCCGAGCTCTTGGGCGAAGCGGGCATGCCCGAGGCGAGCAACCCGGTGACTTTCGGCAATGCCGTCGACCTGCTCCTGCGCCGCGGCATCCTGGCGGCCGCCGAGGGCGCGCCGACTGCGCGCGATCCGCTCTACGAGCGCGGGCCGCAGTGGGATCAGCTGGCCGCGCTGCGCGAGCAGTTGGCGACCGCGCTCCCCTCCCGGTAGGCTCCGCCGCCCCGCTTTCGGGGCGCGAAACCACAGGGTGCATATGGTCAAGGCAAGGAAGGGAGCCGGTACGGTGCTCCGCCTCGGACTTCCGAAGGGAAGTCTCCAGGAGACGACGCAGAAGCTCTTCTCGCTGGCGGGTTTCGACCTCCGCATCCAATCGCGCTCCTACTACCCGGACATCGACGATCCCGAGATCGAGTGCGTCCTGATCCGCGCCCAGGAGATGGCGCGCTACGTCCAGCAGGGCGTGCTCGACGCGGGCATCACCGGGATCGACTGGACCCTGGAGAACCGGGCGAAGGTGAAGGAGGTGGCCGACCTCCGCGCGCCGTGGCCGAACTACAACCCGGTGCGCTGGGTGGTCGCGGTCAAAGAGGGCTCGCCGATCAAGAATCCGAAGGATCTCGACGGCAAGCGCATCGCGACCGAGGTCATCAACCTCACGAAGCGCTACCTGCGGCAGCACAAGGTGAAGGCCGAGGTGGAGTTCTCCTGGGGCGCGACCGAGGTGAAGCCGCCGCTGTTGGCCGACGCGATCGTCGACGTCACCGAAACGGGTTCGAGCCTCCGCGCGAACAACCTGCGCGTGATCGACACGGTGCTCGAGAGCACGCCGCGTTTCATCGCCAACCGCGACGCCTGGGCCGACGACGCGCGCCGCGCCGTGATGGAGCGGGTGGTGTTGCTGCTCAAGGGCGCCATCACGGCCGCGGATCGGGTCGGTCTGATGATGAACGTGCCTCAGGCGAAGCTCGAGACGATCCTTTCGCTCCTGCCCGCGTTGGGAACGCCGACCGTCTCGACGTTGGCCGACGACCGCTGGACCGCGATCAACACGGTGATCGAGGAGCGTCAGGTGAAGGAGCTGCTGCCGCGGCTCCGCGAGGCCGGCGCTCGCGGCATCGTCGAATACCCCCTGTCGAAGATCATCGACTGACGCCGCGATGGGGCGTGGGGCCCGGCTCGCCGCCTGTCTGCCGAGCTACCTGAGGCTCGCCTGGTGGGGGCTCGTCTCGCCGCGCGTCGAGCGGGATCCGCTGACCGTGCACCAGGCCGTCGTGCTCGGTCCCGAGGGCGTCTTGCTCACCGTGCGCCACGATCTCCAGGGCTGGGAGCTGCCCGGTGGCGCGGCGCTGCCGGGAGAGACGACCGCCGAGGCCGTGCAGCGCGAGGTGCGCGAGGAGACCGGGCTCGAGGTGGAGGCCATCGCCCACGTCGGTGACTACCACCGGAGCGGATTTCGGCCCCACTGCGCGCGTGTCCACCGCTGCGAGGTGAGGGGAGGCGAACTCGCGCCGAGCGCCGAGACCCCCGCGCTCGCCTGGTTCTCGCCGAACGCGCTGCCGCCGACCCTGTTCCCCTGGTATCGCGGGCCGCTCGCCGATGCGCTGGCCGCGCGGCCCGAGCCGGTCGAGCAGCACGAGCACCAGGGCTGGCGTCACATCCTCGCCGGGATGGCGATCGATCTCGCCATGCGCTGGCGAGGCCCCGAACGAGATACGCCCCCGAGCCTGGGCTCGGGGGCGCTGGGATCGGACTCGGCAGGACGCGCCAGCAGGCCCTAGCGCTGGTCCTCACGGAGGCCACTGGCCTCCCACTCGCGCGAGAGCTGCTCGAGCTTCCGCGAGAAGTCCTCGAAGGGCTCATCGAAGGACAGGATGATCTCGGTGGTCCGCGGGATGTCGTCCCCGTTCAGCAGACCGCGGTACCGGTTGAGGTTCGCGAGGATGGCCTCGGCGACCTTCAGGGCCCGCTTCTCCGTCTTGATGAGGGGCGACTGGAGCGTGTAGACGTTGTTGCGTCCCCACAGACTCTCGTCGCGGACGATCGCGATCTCGCGGTACACGCTGTTGATCGGATCGAAGTTGTACTCGACGCGGACCTCTTTGAAGATGTCCGTGTTGCCCGTGTAGAACCCGCGTTCCTTCTCGACCTTGCCCAGCTGCCGGCAGCGCGGGCAATAGAAGGTGTCCCCGTGGTTCAGGAGGAATACGCCCTTGGCGTAGTCCTCACAGTCGGTGTTCTCGCAGTACCCGACGCCTCGCTTCATGCTTGCCATCCCTTGCCTCGGGCCGCCTCCTGGGGGGTTGGGCCCTGGGTGCCGCAGCGCCTGTGCACTGCGGAGAAATCATCGAACCCCACTCGGGCCCTTGCGGAGGGGGATTCGCAAGCCATGTGCCAAAGCCTGGTGGAGGCCGCCCGGCAGAGCTCGAAACGAGGCGATACCACCCCTCTAGAAGGGGATCTGCGGGAAGCTTGCGTGCTCGTGAGCAGGGGACATCAGGAGCAAGGATGGCGGTGGCCCGACTCGGGTGGGAAGGCCTCTACCGTGTTCTGCCGCCTGGATCTTCGAAGCGTGAAGAAAATGTCTCAGTGAGAGCACACGCGCCCCCGGAGGGGGGTGGGGTTGGCGTCGCCTCCAGTCGGTCCGTGCGTGGGTGGGTCGCTACCAGATCTTGGGTCCGAAAGGACTAACCGGGTGTTTACTTCCGCTGTCACGGCGTTGTCAACCGCCATCTTGCGCAGTGCGGAGGTGCGCATCCAACACCGGGAACGCACAACACTTTTCGCGCAGCCGTCGCGCGTGACTCACTCGTCCAGCACGTAGTCGAAGCCCAGGAAGGACAGAATCACGAACGCCGTATCAGTAATGAGCAGGAGCTGCAGGGGTTCGAAGGGGATCGATCCGCTCTCGAGCAGGCCGCTGGTGGCCCGGACGGCTCCAGAGATCACGGGAACCAACAGCGGAAGCAGCAGGAGAGGCAACATCACCTCGCGATAGCGGGTGCGCACGGCCATCGCGCCGAACAAGGTGCCTACGCTGCACAGGCCGAGCGCGCCCAGCGCCCCGATGCCCGCCAGGGGCAGTGCCACCGGCCGCCAGTCGAGGTTGAAGAAGAGCGCGAACACGGTGGCGGCAAGCACCTGAACGACAAACAGGATCAGGAAACTCGCAGCCGCCTTCCCCAGGCCGACCCAGCCCCGGTCGGCGGGCACCAGGGCGAGCGCCGACAGCGCGTCGTTCTCAAGCTCCATCGCGAAAGCGCGGTTCAGACCCAACAGGGCGGCGAACACGCTGGTCACCCACAAGAGCGCAGGGGCCAGCGCCTGGTTCTGGGGCCGGGCGCCGCCCGGGAGGGCGAACTGCAGGATCACCACCACGAGCATCGCGAACATCGCCATCGCGATGGCGCGATCGCGGCTGCGCCATTCCGTGACAAGGTCCTTCCAGAGAATCGCCCAGAAGACGTTCACGCGGCGCGCCCCCGCTCGAGGGCCGCCTCGAACGCGCGCTCGAGCTCCCCGGACCGGGCGGCGCCGGTCCAGACCAGCCGCCCCGTCTCGAGCACCGCGGCGTTGTCGGCGAGGGCCTGGACCGCGTCGAGGTCATGGGTCACCAGGACCGCCGTGACGCCCGCTTCGCGCAGCTGCCCGAGCCGCTGGGTCAGCTGCGCCGCAGCGCCGCGATCGAGGCCGGTGTAGGGCTCGTCGAGCAGCAGGACGCTGGGCTCGTGGACCCGGCTCCGCGCGATCGCCGCGCGCTGGGCCTGCCCGCGCGAGAGGGCGTCGGCGCGGCGAGCCGCGATGTCGGCGAGCGCGTCGCTCTCGAGCAGCGCCGCGACCCGCTCGTCGGGGCATGGGACCCCATAGAGTCGGGCGGTGAAGAGCAGGTTCTCCCGCACCGTGAGCGGTGGCGACAGCAGCGATGCGTGGCCGAGGTAGCCCACCCGGGCGCGCGATTCGCGATGGGTGGCCGGCAGGTCCGCCACCCGGGCCTCGCCGCTGCTGGGACGCGCCAGGCCGGCCCACAGCCGCAGGAGAGTCGACTTCCCGGCACCGTTGGGGCCGACCACGGCGAGGCAGCTTCCGGGCGGCACCTCGAGATCGATCTCTCGCAGTGCGGCGGCGCGCCCGAAGCGCTTCGTCACGCCCCGCGCTGCCAGTGCCGCTTCGCTCACGCGTCTCCCGTCACACTCAACGAGGTACCGCACTGGCTGCAGAAGCGCGCGTCTGGGGCGACCGTGGCCCCACAGGCCGGACACTCCGTGGTTTTCGGCGCGACCGAAGCGGCGGGGGGCTGGCGTTCGAGCAAGAGGGCCGCGGCGCGCGCGCGCAGTCCCTGCCGCATGACCGCGTGGTCCTCTTGGGTCAGTTTGCCGGTCTCGAGGTCTTCGTCGAGGTCCTCGAGGGAACGCTGGATCGCCTCGCGCTCGAGTTCGCGGGAGTCGTCTTCCTGCTGATCGCGTGCTGCGAGGACGCTCGCTTCGGCGCGCAGCGGGCCCGCCAGGAACCCGAACGCGGCGAGTCCGGCGAGTAGGGCGAAGCCCGTGGCGGCCCAGCGTCCACCGCCCGTCTTCGGTGTCGTGCGGCGCAAGCCGAGCTCGAGGGTCTCGCCCGCTTCCAGGGCGAAGGCCTCGAGGTGGAGGTAGAGGCGGTCGCCCGAGCGGATCGAGCGGCGTCGGTGCAGCCGATCGGTGTCCGCAATCACGCCGGTGTCCGCGACCAGGACCGACAGCAGCGGCAGGTCGCGATCGAAGCGGCGCTGGATCTCGCCGCCGCGCGCCGTCGCGGGCAGCCGGTAGCTGAGTGCCCACTGGCGGGTGCCCGACGGAAGCGGACCGTGGAGCGCGAGCGCGCCGCCCGGATCGCGACGCAGGCCCGCTTCGAGCAGGTCGTTCGAGAAGCGCAGGCCGGTGGCCTCCCGCGGCAGCGCCAGGCAGAAGAGCGGGGACCCGGGTGATGCCGGGAGCCCGGCGTCGTCGTCGACCTCCACTTCGAGTCGCTCGTTCACCTCGAGGCTCGCGTCGTCCACCTCGATCCACCATTCCGAGCGGGTCGTTCGCAGCGCGGACTGGGTCGCTTCGCCGAGGCCCAGCGCCACGCGGAGCGTGGCGCGCGCGTCGAGGCCCGGGGCGCTCTGAACCTCGTAGGGTGCGCCCTCGAGCTCGACCGGAGCGCCCGGGATGAAGCCGTCTGCGCGGGCATCGACCACGCCCTGCGGTGTCAGGATCTGCACCGGCGGGGCGCCTGCCGGAAACCCGAGCTCCCAGGTGGTGGTGTCGAGGGGCAGGCCGTAGCCGAAGGGAATCTCCTGGTTGCCCGGATACAGCGGTCCCCAGAACTGCACGCGCGTGCCGTCGCGCTCCAGCCCCGAACGCTCGAGCAGCGACTCGAAGCCGCGGGCATCCGCGGGGATCGCGGCCTCGAAGAGCGGTCGGGTACCCGAGCGCGCCGTCTCGGGAACGAAGATCACCGCGTCGGTCGGGTTCACGACGGTGTAGCTGTGCACCAGTCGCAGCTCGTCGCAGGCACGGTCGACGCGCAGATCGAGGCGCTTCACCGCCGCGGCGCCCGCGTCGCTGCTCGGGTCCGACAGCGTCAGGTTCAGGCGGTGCTCGGTGCTTCCCGCCTCGAAGCGAAAGCGTTCGCCGAAGGGCACGTCGCCAGGACGCGCACCCACCAGGTACACGACACCCGGCGCGTTCGAGATGCCCTCGAAGGCGAAACGCCCCTCGGTGTCGGTGCGGGTTTGGCGCAGGCCAGCGCTCCCGTCGTCGGACAGCGCGTAGAGCACGACGTCCACTTCGGCGGTGGCGTCGGGGCGCGTGTCGTGGAGCAGCTGCCCGACGACGCGGGCCGGCCCGGCCGGGACGTCGGCGGGGCCCTGGGCGCTCGCCACCGAAGCACCGAGCAGCGCGAGCGCAGCGAGGGCCGCGCAGCAGACGACGCGCGTCATCGGCGCTCCGGGTGCGGCCACATCACGGCGATCGTGCCCAGCACGAACACCACGCCCCCGATCCAGATCCAGTTGACCAGCGGGTTGCGGTACACCTTGAAGGTGGCGGAGCCGTCGTTCTCGATCGCCGTGAGGATCACGTACACGTCCTCGCGCAGGGTCGAATACACCGACGGGATCGAAGCCGGCTGCTGCTCGAGCCAGTACATGCGCTTCTCGGGCACCATCGTCACGAGGCCCTCGTCGCCGCGGTAGAGCGCGAGGCGGGCGCGCGCGCCGCCGTAGTGCTGGGCCTGGTTCGCCAGTGCCGTGCGGTACTCGAAGCGGTAGGGCTCGAGGGCGAAGGAGTCGCCGGGGCGGACGTTCTCGAGGCGCTCTTCGTTGAGCACCGAGCCGGTGGTGCCGATCAGCACGAACACGACGCCCAGGTGCACTATGTAGCCGCCGTAGCGCTGCTGGTTCTTCCGCAAGAGAGAGCCGAGCGCGCCGAACACGCCTTCCTCGCCCTTCCGCGTCCGCGCGCGCACGGCGCGGATGTACTCCTGGAGGACCGTGCCGATCACGAAGGCGGCGAGGCTCCAGGCGACGATCGCGTAGAAGCTCAGGTCGCGACCGAGGGTGACCGCGAGCACGGCGAGTGACACCCCGAAGGCGACGCTCGGCCACACGAACTGACGTCGCAGGTTTGCGACCGATGCACGCCGCCAGGCGATCAGCGGCCCGACGCCGGTGAGGAAGAGCAGCAGCAGGGCGAGCGGGCCGTTCATCGTGTTGAAGAACACCGGGCCCACCGCGATGCGGTTGCCGGTGATGGCCTCGGAAAAGACCGGGAACATCGTGCCCCAGAACACGACCATCAGGATCGCGATGAACACCCAGTTGTTGAGCAGGAAGCTCGCCTCGCGCGACACGAGGCTCTCGAGCTGGTTCTCGCTGCGGATCCCCTCACGGCGCCAGAGCACGGCGGCGAGGAACACGAAGGCGGTGACCAGCACGTAGCCGAGGAAGACCGAGGTGAAGAGCGGCGTCTGGGCGAAGGCATGCACCGACTGCACCACGCCGCTCCGGGTCAGGAACGTGCCGAACAGACACAGCGTGTAGGTGAGCCCGATGAGCAACAGGTTCCAGGTCTTCAGCATGTCGCGCTTTTCCTGGATCATCACCGAGTGCAGATACGCCGTGGCCGGGAGCCAGGGCATGAACGACGCGTTCTCCACCGGGTCCCAGGCCCAGTAGCCGCCCCAGCCGAGCACCTCGTAGGCCCAGCGACCGCCGAGCAGGATCCCGATGGACAGGAAGAGCCAGGGGAAGAGCGTCCAGCGCCGCGTGGTGCGGAACCAGGTGGCCGAGAGGTCGCCCGTGATCAGCGCCGCCAGCGCGAACGCGAAAGGCACCACGAACCCGACCATGCCCGTGTAGAGCATGAGCGGGTGGATCATCATCACCGGGTGTTGGAGCAGCGGGTTCAGCCCGCTGCCGTCGGAAGCGACGTGGCCCGGCGGCAGCTTCTCGAAGGGGTCGGTGACGCCCACGAGCAGCACCAGGAAGAACAGGGTGTTCGCGAACAGCACCGCGACCACCCAGGGCATCAGCGTGCGCACCCGGCCCCGGTGGAACCAGACCGCCGCCGCGCCGTAGGCCGTCAGCATCCAGCACCACAAGAGCAGCGAGCCGGCCTGGCCACCCCACAGCGCCGCGAGACGGTATTGGAGGGGCATGCTGCGCGCCGAGTGGGACGCCACGTAGGCGAGCTGGTAGTCGAACTGGGCGAAGGAGACGAAGAGCGCTGCGATCGCCGATGTGACACCGAAGAACACGACGTACACGCTGCGCTCGGACACCTGGGTCCAGACCGCGCGCTTGCTGATCCCCGCGTAGATCGCCGCCACGAAGCCGGCGAGGGCGATCAACAGGGAAAGACGTAGAGAAATCGCTCCGATTTCGGACATGCCGCTCCTGGCTCACTCACTGCGCTCACGGGGGGCGGGAGGGAGTCGAGCAGACATCCCGCTCGACGGGCGTGGACAAGGCCTGGGCTATGTGGACGCGGGGTGCGGTCCTAGCTCTCGGTCGACGGCGGTCCGCCTTCCTGGCCTTCGAACTTCGAGGGGCACTTCGCCAACAGCTTGTCGGCGTGGACGCGCGCGATGCTGCCCTCCCGCAGCAGTCGTCCCTCGAGCACGACCTCGGCCCCGTCCTTGAAGAGGTCGGGGGTCTCGAGGCTCGCGAACACTACGTCCATCGCGCCTTCGGACGAGCCCCCGCCGTGGGGCGGCTCGTTCTGGACGGCGAAGCGGACGCTGCGGCTTCCGACGTCGCGCTCGATCGTGCCCTCGCTGACGTAGCCGTGCACACGGGCGGGCTGGCCCGCCTGGGCATCGACCGAGGCGGTGAACTCTTCGAGCGATTGGTAGTAGGTGAAGGAGGCACCCGCTTCGAGATTGCTCAGCGCGTACCAACCGAGGAGCAGCGCGATCAGCGTCGCGCCCCCCGCTACCTGGAACCCCTTCGACATCGAGGTCGAGCATATCCGAGGTGTCTCGCTCCAGCAAAACGAGGCCGGTCCAGAAACCTACGAAAAACAAGCACTTGCAAGTGGGCCGCCGTTGACACGCAGAACCCGCGCAGCTACCCGGAGGTATGCGCCCGAAGCCCGCCCAGCGGCTCGCCGAAATCCAGCCCTTCCTGGCGATGGACGTCATGGAGCGGGCCTTCGCCATGGAGCGGGACGGCGCCGAGGTGCTCCACCTCGAGGTCGGCGAGCCCCAGTTCGCGCCGCCGCCGGCCGCCGTGGCCGCCTGCCACGCCGCCCTCGACGCGGGGGAGACCCAGTACACGGACAGCCGCGGCCTCCACGAGCTGCGCTGCGCCATCGCGCGGGACGCCGAGGAGCGCCACGGCGTGGCCGTCGATCCCGACCGCGTCCTGGTGACGAGCGGCACCTCGCCCGCGATGCTGCTCGTGTTCTCGGCCCTCATCGATCCCGGCGACGAAGTGGTGATGGGGACGCCCCACTACCCCTGCTACCCGACCTTCGTGCGCTCCTGCGGCGGGGTTCCGGTGTTCGTGCCCACCGATCCGGAGCGGGGCTACGCCCTCGACGTCGACGCGGTCGCCGAGGCGATCACGCCGCGCACGAAGGCGATCATCGTCGGGTCCCCGGCGAACCCGACTGGTGCGATCCAGAGCGCCGACGCACTGCGCGGGCTGGCCGGGCTCGGGCCGCCGCTGGTGTCCGACGAGATCTACGACGGGCTGGTCTACGACGGGGTCCGCACGACGTCGGCGCTGACCATCACCGACGACGCCTTCGTCCTCGACGGCTGTTCGAAGCGCTACGCGATGACCGGCTTCCGGCTCGGGTGGGTGATCGCTCCCGAGGGCGCGATGCGCGACCTCCAGGTGTTACAGCAGAACCTCTTCATCTCCGCGAATCGCTTCGTGCAGCACGCGGGCATCGGTGCCCTCGAGGGTGGCGCGGACACCACCGCTGCGATGTGCGCGGCCTTCGCCGCGCGCCGCGATCGCCTGGTCGGCGGCTTGCGCGAGCTCGGCTTCCGGATTCCCCAGGCGCCGGTCGGCGCCTTCTACGTGTTCGCTGACGCGCGCGCGTTTGGATCCAGGTCGGTCGACCTGGCCTTCGCCCTGCTCGAGCGCGCCCAGGTCGGGGCCGGTCCCGGGCTCGACTTCGGCGAGGCCGGTGAGGGGTGGCTGCGTTTCTCCTTCGCGGTGTCCGAGGCGACCGTCGACGGCGCCCTGGAGCGGCTGGCGGGCGTGATGCCGGAGTTCGCGTGAGCGCGCGGCGCAAGAAGGACGCGCGTCCGAAGCTACGGGTGAAGCAGGCCGAGCTCCTGACGAGCGCCGCAAAGCCCTCCGGCTTTCCCGCGCCCGGTCCGCCGGAGGTCGCGTTCCTCGGGCGTTCGAACGTCGGGAAGTCCAGCTTGCTGAACGCCCTCGTCGGCCGCAAAGCCCTGGCCCGTACCTCGTCGACGCCGGGGAAGACCCGCCTGCTCAACTGGTTCCGCGTGGAGCGCACGAGTGGCGAGCTGTGGTTCGTGGATCTCCCGGGCTACGGGTACGCAAAGGTCGCGCGCACCGAACGCGCCCAGTGGAAGGACTGGATCGAGGCCTACCTCGACCAGCGCGAGACCCTGCGCCTCGCCGTGCTGCTCCAGGATCTGCGCCGCGACCCGGGCGAAGACGAGACGCTGCTGCTCGAGTGGCTGCGCGAGCGCGAGGTGCCCAGCCTCGTCGCGCTCACGAAGTGCGACAAGCTGAAGCCGATGCGCCGCGCCCAGCGGGTGCGCGTGTTGAAGGGGGCGAAGGAGCTTCCGGCCGATCGTATCGTCGCCACCTCCGCCCAGGCCGGAATCGGGCTCGTCGACCTGTGGCGTGCGATCGACGAGGCGACTGGGCTCGGTTCCGCCGCCGATCGCTCGAGCGCCCCCCCCACCGACCCGCCGGCGGAGTGAGCGCTAGCGAAAGAGGTCTTGGGACGGGTCGCGCAGGGTGTCGGCGAGTCGGCCGTCGCCTTGAGGCGTGCGCCCCGTGATCCACACGGCCGGGATGCCGGCGTCCTTCACCATCAGCAGTCCCGCTGCGGCCGCGAGCTGATCCGCAGTCGCGGTCGTCGTGACCTCGAGCGGGCGGCCGGTCCAGTCTTCGCCGCCGCGCAGGTCCTCGATGGGCGCAATGCCCGCGCTCCCGAGGGCGACGTCGACGAGTCCTTCGCGCCAGGGTCGGCCGAAGGTGTCGCTGACGATCACCGCGACGTCTTTCGCGCCGCCGGAGAGCAGCCCGTCGCGCAGCGCCCGCGCCGACGCGTCCGGGTCCTCGGGCAACAGAATCGCCGTGTCGGCGGCGCCGGCGTTCGAGAGATCGACGCCGGCGTTCGCGCACACGAAGCCATGGCGGGTCTCGCTGATCAGCACGCGATGGCCGCGCCGGACGACGCGCGCCGACTCGCGCAGCACCACCTCGACGTGGCGCGGATCCTTGTCGTCCTCGCGCGCGATGCGCTCCGCCTCGGCCGACGGGGTGACGTCCGCCAGCGCGACGATGCGACCCTCGGCCTTCGACACGATCTTCTGGCAGACGACCAGCACGCCGTCGGACAGCGAAACCCCCTGGGCGCCCGCCGCGACGCGCAGCAGCGCCGCGAGGTCGTCACCAGGCTTCACCGCGGGCACCTGCTCGAGGGCGGTCAGCACGAGCGGATTCATGAGCGCTCCCAGACTTCGAGGATGGCGCGCGTGGCGGGGCCGAGGCTTTCGACGTCCAGCGCCGAACGCGCGTCTTCGACGAAATCGATGTCGATGGCCAGCGAGGGCAGGGTGCATTCGACATACGGCACGCCCGCCGCGAGGGCCGCATCGCGGTGGCGCGCGGCGCTGTCGCGGCCGAAGCGCGCCGGGATCACGTCGGGCGGTCGGCGAAACAGGGCGGAGGTCCCGCCGTCGTTCGAGGGCGCGAGGCTCACCCCGTGTTCCGGACCGGCTTCCAGGAGTGCGTGGATGTCGTCCGGCGCCGCCGCCGCGACGTCGCCGAGGACGACCAGCACCCCGTCGCTGGGCCCGGCGAGCTGATGGCAAGCGGCTTCGATCGCCGCGTTGAGCCCCGGATCGTCGCGCAGCAGCGGCTCGGCCCCCGCCTGCTTCGCGGCGTCGGCGACGCGGGCATCGGGGGTGGTCACGGCGACGCGGTCCAGTTCGGGGACGGCACACAGGCAGCGCACCAGATCGCTCATCATCGCGAGGGAGAGCGCCTCGAGTTCTTCGCGCGCGCGCTCGGGGAACATGCGCGACTTCGCGTCGTCGAGACCCTTCACCGGAACCACGGCGGAGATCACGCGAGCGACCGCGCGAGTGCGAGCGCTTCTTCGGAGAGGGACTGGGCGATCTCGGGTGTTCGCATCAGGGTCTCGGTGACCCGCGTCGCCGGTCCGGTGGCGCCGATGGCGGCGGCGAGGTCCGCGTCGCGCTGGTCGATCACGTACCCGTCGAGCAGGTCGCCGTAGAAGCGCGCCACGCCGGCGGCGGACACCTCGTGGCCCAGCCCGCGCAGCAACCGATCGGCCGGGCCCTTGACCGGCGCGCCGCCGATGATCGGGGACACGGCCACGACCGGGGCTCGGGCGGCGCGGACGGCGTCACGGATGCCGGGTACCGCGAGGATCGGTCCGATCGAGACCACCGGGTTGCTCGGCGCGAACAGGATCACGTCGGCGTCGGCGAGGGCCTCGAGGACGCCGGGCCCGGGCGTCGCGACTTCGGCCGCGGAGAGGTCGACCCCCACCACTTCGTCCGGCGCACCGTCTCGCGCCAGGTACTCCTCGAAGTGGAGCTGCCGTCCGCCGCGCAGCGACACCAGGGTGGGGCACGGGTCCTCGGACATCACGAGGATGCGTGTCGCAACGCCCAGGGCCCGGCGCAGGCCGTCGCTGATCTCGCCGAGGCCGACACCCCGCGCGAGCTCGCGTGTGCGGTGGTGGGAGTGGGCGAAGTCTGCGTCGCCGAGTCGGAACCAGGTCTCGTAGCCGAGGGTTCCGAGCGCATCGATCACCGACGTCGTGTCGCCTTCGAGGCCGTAGCCGCGCGAACGATTCACCCGACCCGCGAGGGTGTAGGTCACGATGTCGACGTCGGGCGATACGTGGACGCCGTAGAACTCCATGTCGTCGCCGGTGTTCACGATCGCCGTGACCTGCTCGGGCGGAACGGCGCGCACCACGCCCGAAAGGAACCGGGCGGCTCCCACGCCCCCGGCGAGGACGGCCACGCGCGGCGGAGCGGCCGTGGTCACGGGGTCGGCGCGTCGCTGGCGCCGCGCTGCTGGAGCAGATCCTGCAGCTCGGCCTGACGGCGCGGGAGTCGTTCGGCGACCGCCCGGAACTCGTCGGTCGAGCGGAGCTCCTTCGCGCGCTCGGGATCGCTGATGGCCTCTTCGAGCCAGCGCTCGTCGGCGGCGATCGCGGTCTCGAGCGCGAGGATGCGCTCTTCCAGCGCGGGGTCGGGCGCGGGCGCGTCGACCGGGGCCGCGGCTTCCACGGCGGGCAAGGCATCCGAGTACTTCGCGTCCTCGTCGGTCACGACGTTCCGACCCAGCGGACGCGCACCCCGCGCGAGTGCGGCGTTGTGGAAGGCGTCGTGGCCCGGCTCGATCTCGCGCACGCGCTCCTGGTAGGCGTCGGGGATGCGATCGCGGTCGGTCGTGTAGCGAACGTTCCCGTCCTCGTCCGACCACTGGTAGACGGGGTCGCGTGGACCTGCCGGGGAGGCAGACGCGGTCCCAACGAGGGCGATCGCGAGGGCGAGAGCAGCGGCGCGCGAGGTGTTCACGGGACCGAGTCTTGGAGAGGCCGACCGGAGCGTCAAGCGACGGCCGGGGACCGCCGTTCACGCCGCCGCGGTCCGGCCCGGTCACGCCGCGGTCGGGGCCGTTCCGCGGGGCGCCGCCAACCCCGCGATCCGGCTCGACTGCGGCGGCACGCAGCCCTCGGCACACGCCTTGCTCTTCCGCGGCGCATGCATGCGCGCGGTGGTAAGCAGGCGAGCCGACGGGTGTCGCACCGACGGGTCCGGTGCTCCCGCCGCATCCGGCGATGGAGCTGCGGGATCGCCCTCGCTGGGCTGCTCGTCGACCCGGCTGCGGGCGCATCTCCCGACGCGAGCGTCGCCTGGGAACGCAGGGCGCTCCCGGCCGGCCTGGAGCGCGCGACGGCCGTCGCACTCGTGGTGCCGACCGACGCATCCCAGGCGGCGGCCTGGGCCATCGGGGGGGATCGTGGGGTGGCGGTGGGTGGGCGCGGCATGGAGGTGGCGCAGGCGGGCCCCGCGGGCCGGGTGCTGTCGCGGGGGCCGGTCCGGTTCCTGCATTTCGACGCGGCCACCCCTGCGCTCTGGATCGCCGGCGCGACGGGGTTGTTGCGCGCAGACGGGTCCACGATTCGCACCGAACGGGTCGGGACGGGCGAAGCCGCGCGGGTGGTGCACGCCATCGACACCCAGGGCGACCGACTCGCCGTCGCGACCGACGCCGGCGTGTTCTGGCGTCCCACACCCGATGCCGCCTGGCGCTTGCTCCAGGCGCTTCCATCGGGCGCGGTGACGCGCGCGATCTGGGATGCCCGGGGTGCCGGGATCTGGGCGCGTGTCGAGGGCGCGCTGTGGTGGGGTGGCACCGACGGAACCCGCCGCCGCGTCGTCTGGTCGGGCGTCGCCGAAGGCGCGGGCGTCCTGGACATCAGCCGCAACGCTTCCGGGGAGCCGCTGGTCTTGTGGTCGCGCGCGATCGCCGAACGCGTGGCCGGACGCTGGCGACACGTACCCCTGGACCTGCCGCCCGGCACTCAGCCCGCGTGGCTCCGTGCTTCCGCCGGCCGCTATTGGCTGGCCACGGATGCGGGGCTGCTCTCGTCCGCGCAGCTCGACGGACCTTGGCTGCGTGCACGGGCGCCCCTCGGTCACGTCGCCGTGTCGGGCCTGGCGGCTGCGGGCGATCGCGTCCTCGTCGCGCTGCGCTACGGCGTGTGGCTCGGCCGTGTCGGTGAAGAAGAGTCGCCCCGTGTCGGCCCCGGTCCCGCCGCGGTTCGCGTCGAACTGCAGCGCGTCGGCCTGCCGTCCTCGGATCCACCGATCCGAGCCGTCCAGCGGCGCGCACTCCGCTACGCCGGGCTCGAGCCCGACCATCTCGCGTCGCTTCGGCGCGCCGCCATGCAGCGAGCCTGGCTCCCCGAAGTGCGACTGCGGCTCGGCCACGGCCGCGATCGCGACCGGCTCCGGGACCACGACGAGGCCTATCTCTCGAGCGGAAGACGCACCCTGATCGACCGGGAGCGCCGCAGCGGCGAGGGCAGTGACGCCTCGCTGGAACTCTCCTGGGATCTCGCGGGCCTGGTCTACGAGCCCGAGAGCCTGGACGTGTCGCGCGAAGCGCGCCTCGTGATCCAGCTGCGCGATGACGTCCTGGACGAGGTCAACCAGCTCTACTTCGAACGCCAGGCGCTGCTCGGTGAGCTGGTGCGGGGAGCCGCCGAGGACCCCGCGCGGGTGCGTCTGCGTGCGGCCGCGCTCGCCGCCGCCCTCGACGCCTGGACCGGCGGTTGGTTCAGCTCGACATCGATCCCGGGCGTGGCCCCGGATCGCGATTCCGGTCCCGCCCACCCCGCACAGGAAGACCTCCCATGAAGCATCGAACCGTGACCGCGTGGATGCGCGGCAGCATCACACTCGGGTGTGTCATCGTCGGCGCTGCGGGCGCACCCGCCGCGCCCCTGATCTCCGAGGTGTTCTACGACGCCTCGGGGTCGGATAACGGCAAGTCCTTCGTCGAGCTCTACGCGCCGGCGGGGTTCGTCCTCGACGGTCTGGTCGTCGAGGGCATCAACGGCGCCAACGGCCAGGTGGCCGGCAGCGTCACGCTCTCCGGCACGGTCGGCGCGTCGGGGCTGTTCGTGTTGGCCGACGACCAGGGCGACGGGTCGAGTCTGGTGCTCGGCGCCGACCAGATCGCGAACTTCGACTTCCAGAACGGACCCGACTCGATCGTTCTCCGGGACGACATGGGTGTGCTCGACGCCCTGGGCTACGGCGACTTCGCTGGCGGCGCGGTCTTCGCGGGAGAGGGCACTCCTGCTCTCGACGCCCCCGCCGACTCAGCGCTCGCCCGCGTGTTCGCCGATCTGGACACGGACGACAACGCGACGGACTTCGAAGTGGCGATGCCGACGCCGGGCGCGGCCGCCTTCGCGGTTCCCGAGCCTGGATCCGGGTGGTTGCTCGGTCTGGGGCTCGCCGCGCTGGCCTTCCCGCGCAGGCGAAACCGCTAGCGGCGGCCCCCTCCCTCCCATCACATGGCCGCCGCGGCCCCGGCGCGCTCGCACTCGCGCGCCGGGGCCCTTCGCCGCCGCGATCCCAGCGCTACGCTGCCGGCGCCGATGGACATCCACCGCGTCTATCGACCGCTCCTGCGTCGGTCTCGCCGGCGTCGCATGCAGCGTTTCGCCGAACGCTTTCGGCCCGACGCCGCGACGCGGATCCTCGACGTCGGCGGCACCGCCTTCAACTGGGAATTCCTCGCCGAGCGGCCCGAGGTGACGCTCCTCAACCTGGCCTCGGGTGACGAGGCCTTGCCCTCGCGATTCTCCCGGGTGACTGCCTCGGGGGTCGCGTTGCCCTACGCCGATGCGAGCTTCGACATCGTCTTCTCGAACTCGGTGATCGAGCACGTCGGCGACCTCGAGGCCCAGCGCGCGTTCGCGGCCGAGCTGCGGCGGGTCGCCCCGCGCGTCTGGGTCCAGACCCCCGCCCGCGGGTTCTTCTTCGAGCCCCATCTCTTGACCCCGTTCTTCCACTACCTCCCGCGGCGCTGGCAGCGGCGGTGGGCCCACTGGGGGACGGTCTGGGCCTGGCTCACCGGCGCGAGCCGGGAGCAGGCGGCGCGCTTCGTCGATGGGACCCGGCTGCTCGACGCGGCCGAGTTCGCGTCGCTCTTCCCGGATTGCACCCTCCAGCGGGAGCGGTTCCTGGGCTGGACGAAATCCTACGTGGTCGTCCGGGATTGAGGCGGCGGCCGGGCGTGCGGGCGGATCGTGCCCCGGGGGGATCGCTCAGGTTGCAGCCCCAAGCGCCCGAAACGAAGCGCGATGAGGGTTTGGTGCGCACCGTCACGCAGCGCGCCCGCCTGCGGCGTGGAGCCGTCCTGGTGGGGGGCGCATCGGTTCGGTCGACAAGCCCGGGCCGGCACGGGAAACTGGCGCTTCGCACGAGACGCGGCTGGGGGGCTCGCATGATCACGGGAGCGAACACGAACGTCCGCTACCGGGGCATCCAGTTCCACGTCCAGACCGAGGACAGTGGTCGCTCCAACCCTCACATCATCAGTCACCTCTACCACGGTGGCACGATCCTCGGTTCGCAGAAGACCGACTACTCGGAACACCTGGATTCCGATGAGTTGATCCTCGTCGTGCGCGGCCTGATCGATCAGCAGCACGTGGCGATGGTCGAGAAGCTGCAAGCCGGCGGCTTCGACGACGTGATCGCCGAGCGTCTCGGGGAAACGGCCGCGGAAGCCGGGTTCGCCGCGCCGAGCGAGGTGTCGAAGCCCGACACCGAGCCCGAGCTCGATGGGCCGCTGCCGCCTCCCCAGCAGACCGAGGCCGACACAGAGGTGGATCACGCCGAGCGTCCCCAGGCCGGCTTCGGAAGTGCCGAACCCCAGCGTGGTTTCGGTGAAGGGATCATGGGCGCCGAGAAGCCGCTCGACGAGGTGATCCTCGACTACCTCGCCGAGAAGGCACGCGCGCGCGGTCCGGAGCGCGACTCGGCTGCCGCGCGCAAGATCCGCTCGGGAGGGTGAAGGCCGCGCTGCAACGCTTCTGGGGCGGGCGCGGCCAGGCCGAGCCCCGCGCCGGCATGGGCGAAGCGGCAGCGCAGCTCTTCCACGTCTCGAAGTCCTACGTCGCCGGCAGCTACGCGCTGCGCGACGTCACCCTCGAGTTCGCGCGCGGCGAGTTCGTGTTCCTGACCGGGCCGAGCGGCGCCGGCAAGACCTCGCTGCTGCGCCTGGTGTTCGCAGAGGAGCGCCCCAGCGAAGGGCAGATCGTCGTCCTCGGGCGCAACGCTTCACGCTTGTCGCCGCGTTCGGTGCCCGCCCTGCGGCGCCGCATCGGCGTGGTCTTCCAGGACTTCAAGCTGCTGTCCCGGCGCACGGTCGAAGAGAACGTCGCGGTGGCGCTCGATGTCGTGGGCGTCCCGCGTCGCGCGGCCCGAGCGCGCGTGTTCTCGGTGTTGAAACAGGTAGGGCTGCATCACCGCCGCTATCAGAACCCGCTGTCGCTCTCGGGTGGCGAGCAGCAGCGCGTGGCGATCGCGCGCGCGCTGGTCAACGAGCCCGACATCCTGCTCGCAGACGAGCCCACGGGAAACCTCGACCCCGATCTGACCCTCGAGATCATGGACCTGATCGCGAGCACCGCGACGCGCGGGACCGCCGTGATCGTGGCCACCCACGACCACAGCGTGTTGCAGCGCTATCGCAAGCGCACGATTCGCCTCGAGGGTGGCAAGATCGTCGACGACCGCCCCGCGGCCGGGATCTCACCGTGATCGCCCCTCTGGGCCGCGCCGTCTATTTCCTGCGCACTGCGCTGCGCGGGTTGGCGGCGACGCCGGGGACGGCGGTCACGGCGACGCTCACGATCGCCGTGGCGCTGCTCCTGATCGGTGTGTTCGCGCTGCTCCTGCTCAACATGCAGCGACTGGTGACGGACTTCGGCGAAGCGCTGCAGGTCACTGCCTTTCTCGAGCCCGGGCTCGAGGCGAAGGAGCGAGATGCGTTGTTGGCGAAGGCGAACGCGCTCGACGGTGTCGAGCGTGCGCGGCTCGTCACCGAGGACGAAGCGCTCGAGCGCTTTCGCAGCGGGGTCGGGCGCGGCTTCGATCTGCTCGAGGGACTGGAGTCGAATCCGCTTCCCGCGTCCCTCGAGCTGACGCTCGCGTCGGAGCTGCGCTCGGCGGCGGGCATGGAGCAGATCGCCGAGACGGTGCGTGGCTGGCCCGGGGTCTCCGAGTTAGGGAACAGCGGCGCCTGGGTCGAGGGCTATGTGCGCGCGATCGGCCTGGTGCGTGGCGTCGCGATCGGGCTCGGAGGCATCCTGGCCCTGGCCACGCTCTTGATCGTCGCCAACACGATCCGCCTGGCCGTGGTCTCGCGGCGCAATGAGCTCGAGATCCTGGCGCTGGTGGGTGCGTCACGTGGCTTCGTGAACACCCCGTTCCTGATCGAGGGCGCGTTGCAGGGTCTGTGCGGCGGATTGCTCGCATGGGCCACGCTGTACGGCCTGTTCCGCCTGGTGCTGCCGAGCTTCGAGTTCGGGCTCGCGCTGCTGCTGGGAGGCGAGTCGCCCCGCTTCTTCGAGGGCAGCGAGGCGGCGGGGCTCTGGGCCGGCGGCATGTTGCTCGGGCTGATCGGTTCCTCGCTGGCCGTGACCGCCGAGGGTCGACGGTGAAGCGCGCCACCCGCGCCATGGGGGTGGGACTGGCCGTCCTGGTGGTGGCGACTTCACTCGGCGCCGAGACTGATCTCGAGCGGCTGCGCGGTGCGATCGACGCGAGTCGCGACCGCGTCGCGGCGTTCGAAAGCGAGGAGCGCGGTCTGCTCGAAGCGATCGAGGCGATCGACGAGAGCGCGGAGCTGCTGCGCGTGGAGGCGCGCCGCGCGAAGCAACAGGCGCAGGACATGCAGGAGGCGCTCGGCGCGGCAGAGTCCAACGCGGCGGACGTGCTGGCGCGGCTGGCGAAGCTCGAGGCGTCGCTCTCGTCGCGCGCCGTGGCGCTCTACCGCGCGGGCGAGCTCGGTGCGGTCCGCATGCTGTTCGGGTCGAGGGATCTCGAGCAGTTCTTCAGCCGCGTGCAGACCCTGCGCTTCCTGGTCGAACACGACAGCGCGCTGATCGCGGCGCACCGCGAGGAATCGCGCGCCCTGCTCGAAGCCCGGCGCCGCGTGGCCGAAGCGAGTGAAGACGCACGGCTCGCCGAAGAGACGCTGGCCGAGCGCACCGCGGCATTGGCGACCGAGCGTGAGCGCAAACGCGAACTCGCGCGTCAGCTGTCGCGCAATCGGGCGCTCGAGCGTTCTGCACTCGGCGAACTCGAGGTCGCCGCGCGCGCGCTCGAGGAGACCGTCTCCGCGTGGGGGGAGCGCACCCAGGCCGCAGTGCCGGTCGTCGACGGGCCGGCCTTCACGAGCCTGGCGGGGAAGCTCCCCGACCCGGTCCGAGGCAAGCTGGCCGGGCGCTTCGGCAAAGTGGTGGACCGGGCGTCGCGAACCGCGACCTTTCGCAAGGGTGTGCGCTGGAGCGCCGCGCGTGGCACGCCGGTGCACGCAGTGGCCGCCGGACGCGTCCGTTTCGCCGGGCGCTTTCGCGGCTATGGGAACGTCGTGATCCTCGACCACGGGGAGGACCACTTCACCGTCTCGGCGCATCTGGACGAGGTGGCGGTCGGCCTGGGCGAGAACGTCGCGGCCCGGGAGCGGATCGGCGCGGTAGGAGACAGCGGGTCTCTGGACGGGACCCAGCTCTATTTCGAGGTACGCCGCGGGGCCGAGGCGCTGGACCCGGCCAGCTGGCTGCGCGCGCTCGGCGGGCGCCGGGCCAAGCGGTAGACTGGGTCCCAGCGTCAAGGCGCCGGCCTGGCAGACCGAAGACATCACAAAAGGTCGCCGTTTCGTCGCCTTGGCCGAGGTGTTTGCACCCAGCGCGAAGCGCGCGTGACCGTCCGCACGACCGGGAGATCCAGAACGCCCATGCAACCCCAGCGCCTCCGGTTCCTCTTGACCTTCCTCGCCGGAGTGATCGCGTCCGCAGGCGGGCTCACCGTCGTCGCGGGTTTCACGAACGTGGCCGCCGCCACCCGCTACGACGATCTCGGGCTCTTCACGAACGTCTTGAACCTGGTGCGACGCAACTACGTCGAGCCGGTCGACGAGAGCTCGCTCCTGCGCGGCGCAGTGCGGGGCATGCTCGCCGAGCTCGACCCCCACTCCTCTTTCCTCGACACCGAGGCCTACCGCGAGATGCAGGTGGATACGCGCGGCGAGTTCCACGGCCTCGGCATCGAGATCAGCAAGCGCCGCGACGGCTTCATCGAGGTGGTCGCGCCGATCGAGGGAACGCCGGCTTTCAACGCGGGCATCCGTGCCCGCGACAACATCGTCGCGATCTGCCCGACCGAAGTCCCGGACGACTGGACCGAGGACTGCCGCAGCAGCAAGACGATGACCCTCTTCGAGGCGGTGCAGCTGATGCGCGGGAAGCGCGGTACGGAGATCACGATCGAGATCTTCCGCGACGGCTTCGAAGAGCCGAAGCCCTTCAAGATCCGCCGCGACGTCGTCAAGATCCAGTCGGTCTCCGGGCGGATGGTCGAGCCCGGCTACGCCTACGTGCGGATCCGCGCCTTCCAGGAGACGACGATCGACGATCTCGAAGACGTCATCGAGCGGCTCCGAGAAGAGGAAGAGGGGAAGCCCTTCGACGGGCTGGTCCTCGACATGCGCGACAACCCGGGCGGGTTGCTCGATCAGGCCGTGAAGGTCTCGAACGTCTGGCTCGAGGACGGTCTCGTCGTCTACACGAAGGGCCGCGTCGACAACCAGCGTCAGGACTACCGCGCCCAGGCCGAGGGCACCGAGCCCGACTACCCGATCACCGTCCTCGTGAACGACGGTACGGCGAGCGCTTCCGAGATCGTCGCGGGCGCGCTGCAGGACCAGCACCGCGCGCTGGTGCTCGGCGAGAAGACCTTCGGCAAGGGCTCCGTGCAGACCGTCTACCCGCTCGACCGGGGCGCCGGCCTGCGCCTGACGACGGCCCTCTACTACACGCCGAGCGGCCGATCGATCCAGGAAGTGGGGATCACCCCCGACATCGCGGTCAATCCCGAGGCGCCCGAAGCCGCCAGCGACGGCGGGCGGCGGATTCGCGAGAGCGATCTCGAAGGGCACATTCGCCACAACGAGACCGACGATCCGGACGAGTCCGAGAACAGCGCCGAGGCAGACGGCCCGGCGCCGCTCGGGACCGACGGAGACATCCAGCTCTCGCGCGCTGTCGAGGTCTTGAAGAGCTGGGCGTACTTCGAGCGCTTGCGCGGCGCACCGTCGCAGCTCCAGGCCACCGCGCCGGAATCCGACACCGCGGTCGAGTAGCCGTGACCCAGAGCGCTGCGGCGCCGCGGGTCTACCCCGTCGGGGCAGTGGTCGCCGGCGTGCGCCGACTGCTCGAGGAGCGGGTCGGACGACTCTGGGTGGTCGGTGAAGTGAGCAACTTCCGGCGCCCCGGGTCCGGGCACTGCTACTTCACGCTGAAGGACGGAGACGGCCAGCTGCGCGCCGCCCTGTTCCGAAGCCAGGCCGCCCGCCTCGCCTTCGAGCCCGAAGACGGCATGGAGGTGCTCGCCTACGGCGACCTCACGGTCTACGAGGCGCGCGGGGAGATGCAGCTCGTCGTCCGTCAACTGGAACCGCGCGGCGTCGGCGCACTCCAGCTCGCCTTCGAACAGCTGAAGGCGAAGCTCTCGGCGGAGGGGCTCTTCGACGCCGATCGGAAGCGCGAACTTCCGGCGCTGCCGCGACGGGTCGGGGTAGTCACGTCGTCGAGCGGCGCCGCCTTGCGCGATGTCCTCGAGGTCTCGCGCCGTCGCTTCCCGAGCCTCCCGCTGCGTCTGGCGACCTGTCGGGTTCAAGGCGTGGGCGCCGAGACCGAGGTGGCCGGGGCCTTGAACGCGCTGGCCCGCGACGGTGACTGCGACGCGATCCTGCTGGTGCGCGGGGGAGGCTCGCTGGAAGACCTGCAGCCCTTCAACACCGAGACCCTGGCGCGGGCGATCGCGGACTGCGCGGTGCCCGTCGTCAGTGGCGTCGGACACGAGACCGATCTCACGATCGCCGACTGGGTGAGCGATGCGCGGGCGCCCACACCGTCGGCCGCCGCCGAACTCGCGATTCCCGACCGCCGCTCACTCGCGGCCCAGGTGGCGCGTCAACGTCAGCGACTCGGGATGGCGCTTCGCTCGGAGCTCGCCCACGCCGAGTCCCGCTGGCAGACGCTGGCGCGCGCGCTCCAGGCCCAGGCACCACACCAGCGTGTGTCTTCCGGACGCGAGCGTTGGTCCACCCTCGCGCGAGATCTCCAGCGCGCCCTCGACGCGCACGTCGAACGGGCGCGTGCCGCGCTCGGTGAGGGCGCCGCCCGGCTCGAGGCGCTCTCGCCTCTGGCGGTGCTCGGACGTGGCTACGGGCTCGTCCGCCGCGAGTCGGACGCGGGCATCGTGCGGAGCGCGGCCGATGCGCCGCCCGGCGAACGTCTCGACGTCCGGGTGGCTCGCGCGCGCCTCGTCGCGCGAGTCGAGTCGAGCCGGGATGATCCCGGAAGCCCTACGGAAGAGCCGTAGCTCCGAACGACACGCAAAAGCGCTTTGAAAACAAAGAGTTCGTCGCTCTTCGCGTTTGCGGCGCCGACGCCGCGCAGCTAGCTTCGGCAAGTGAGCAACCCCCACGACGCGGGCACCGCCCCGGACGGCGCGGGTGCCCCCGACGACCTCAGCGAGTTGGAATTCGAGGGGGCCCTCGACTCCCTCGAGAACGTCGTCGATCGTCTCGAAGCGGGTGAGCTGAGTCTCGAGGAGGCGCTCGCGACCTACGAGCGTGGTGTCGCCCTGTCGCGCCGCTGCGAAGCGCTCTTGTCCCGTGCAGAGCGTCGCATCGACGAACTGGTCACCAGCGCCGAGGGCAGCGAGCTGCGTCCCTTCGACGCCGAAGAGGAAGAAGACGAAACCGCATGAACGCGCCCCGCTATCTCGAAGCGTGCCAGCCCCTGGTCGAAGCGGCCCTGGACGCGGCCTTGCCGCCCGAGGGGGAGCCGCCGGCTCGGCTCCACGCCGCGATGCGGCACCTCGTGTTCCCGGGTGGAAAGCGCCTGCGGCCTGCACTGGCGTTGGCGGCTGCCGAAGCGGTCGGCGGCAAGCGCGAGGCGGCATTGCCGGCGGCGGTGGCCGTGGAGCTCGTCCACGTCTACTCCTTGATTCACGACGACCTGCCGTGCATGGACGACGACGTCGAGCGGCGCGGTCGCCCGACGGTGCACGTGGCGTTCGACGAGGCGACCGCGGTCCTGGCCGGCGATGCGCTCTTGACGCGCGCCTTCGGCGTACTGGTCGAAGACGCTGGCGACGACGACTTCGCGCGGCGGCTCGATGCGGTGCGCACACTCTCGGACGCGGCCGGTGCCGCCGGGTTGGTCGGCGGACAGGTCGACGACCTCGCGGGCGACGCAAAGGACACGGCCTCGGTCGAGAGCGTGCACGCGCGAAAGTCGGCGGCCCTGATCGCGGCTTCGATCACCTGCGGTGCGCGGCTGGCCGGCGCCGACGGCACGCGACTCGCCACCCTGCACGAGGCGGGTCTGGCGGCCGGTATCGCCTTCCAGATTGCGGATGACTTGCTGGATGCCGAGGACGAAGAGGACTGCTCGCTGGTCCCCGTGCTCGGCGCGGATGGGGCCCGCGCCCGTGCGACCGAGCTGTTGGCGAATGCACTCGACCCGCTAGACCGGATGGGGGAACCCGCCGAGCCGCTGCGGGGTCTGCTTCGTTACGCCGTGGAGAGAGAGATTTGAGCGAACGCTTCCTCGATGCGATTCGAACCCCCGCCGACCTCCGGGAGCTCGGCCCCGAGCAGGCAGCCCAGGTGGCCGAAGAGATCCGATCCGAGATCATCGACACGATCTCGCGCACCGGCGGTCACCTCGCTTCGAGCCTGGGCAGCGTCGACCTGATCACGGCGCTCCACTACGTGTTCGAGACGCCGCGCGACCGACTCGTCCTCGACGTCGGACACCAGGGCTACGCGCACAAGCTCCTGACAGGGCGTCGTGACGAGTTCGAGACCCTCGGCCAGGAGGGCGGCATCGCGAAGTTCCTGCGCCGCTCCGAATCCGAGTTCGACCACTTCGGTGCCGGACACGCGGGTACGTCGATCTCCGCGGCGCTCGGAATGGCCCAGGCGATGCACCAGCAGGGCCGCGATGGCTGCGCAATCGCGCTGATCGGCGACGGATCCATGACCGCGGGCATGGCCTTCGAGGCGCTCAACCACGCCGGCGATCTGCCGCGCAAGAACCTCGTCGTCGTCCTCAACGACAACGAGATGTCCATCTCGCCGAACGTGGGTGCCTTGTCCTCGTTTCTGTCGACGAAGATGTCCGCACCCACGGTGCGACGCGTGAAGGGCTGGGCGAAGGACTTCCTGCGGTCGCTGCCGGCGGATGCGCTCCACTGGGCCCAGAAGACCGAGGAATCACTGAAGGTCTTCTTCTCGCCGGGCCTGCTCTTCGAGGCCCTCGGGTTCCGCTACGTGGGGCCTGTTCAGGGCCATCGGATGGAAGTGCTGATCGAGACCTTCGAGAACGTGAAGCAGATGCTCGCGGCCGGAGATGGTCCGGTGCTGGTCCACGCGGCGACCACGAAGGGGCACGGCTACGAGCCCGCCGAACAGGATCCCTTCCGCTACCACGGCGTGGGGAAGTTCGAGGTTTCGACCGGCGCGTTCCCTCCGGGCAAGCCCGGGCCGCCGAAATACCAGGACGTCTTCGCGGACACCTTGATCCGCCTCGCCGAGGAAGACGAGCGCATCGTCGGCATCACTGCCGCAATGGCCGACGGCACCGGACTCGATCGCTTCCAGAAGGTCTTCCCCGAGCGCTTCTTCGACGTCGGCATCGCCGAGCAGCACGCCGTCACCTTCGCGGCCGGTCTGGCGAGCGAGGGGATGAAGCCGGTCCCGGCGATCTACTCGACGTTCCTGCAGCGGGCCTACGACCAGGTCGTGCACGACGTCTGTCTCCAGAACCTGGACGTCACCTTCGCCCTCGATCGAGCCGGCATCGTCGGAGCCGATGGCGCCACCCATCAGGGGCTCTTCGACTTCGCCTACCTGCGCACGCTGCCCAACATCGTCGTCATGGCACCGAAGGACGAGAACGAGCTGCAGCGCATGGTGCGCACGGCGGTCGAACACCCCGGCCCGGCGGCCGTGCGTTTCCCGCGCGGGTCGGGCCAGGGCGTTCCCCTGGACCCGGATCCGAAGTCGCTGCCGATCGGCGAAGCGGAGTTGCTGCGCGATGGCGATGACGTCGCGCTCCTGGCGATCGGCTCGATGGTGGCGCCGGCCATCGCTGCTGCCGAGTCGCTGGCCGAAGAGGGCATCTCCGCGGCAGTCCTGAACGCACGCTTCGTGAAGCCTCTGGATGCGACGCGGATCCAGGCGCTCGCGCGGCGCTGCGGCGCGCTGGTCGCCGCAGAGGAGCACAGCGGGATGGGCGGTTTCGCGAGCGCCGTGCTGGAGGCCCTTGCCGACGGCGGCGTCCAGGTGCCCTTGCGCCGTGTGGCGGTCCCCGATCAGCTGATCGAGCACGGCGATCCCGGTCGGCTGAAAGGCCAGCTCGGACTCGACGCGAAGGGCATCGCCGACGCGGCCCGCGCGGCCCTCGCGGATCGCGCGTCCTGAGCACCCGCGCGGGAGCGCGCGGACGCCGAGGTGACTTGCGCCTCGACGAGCGGCTCTGCGAAGAGGGCCTCGCGGAATCCCGCAATCAGGCCCAGGCCTTGATTCGCGCCGGCCAGGTGTTGGTCGACGATGTGCCTTCCGACAAGCCGGGGACGCGCGTTCCGGCGGCCGCCGCGGTGCGGCTGCGCAAGGGCGCGCGTCGTATTTTTGTGTCACGCGGCGGGGAGAAGCTGGCGGGCGCCCTCGACGCGCTCGGCGTCGACCCGAGCGGGCGCGCCTGCCTCGACGTCGGCGCCTCGACCGGTGGCTTCACCGATTGCCTGTTGCAACGCGGCGCTCGCTCGGTCGTGGCGGTCGACGTCGGCTATGGCCAGCTGCATCCGCGTCTGCGAGAGGATGCGCGCGTTCACGTGCGCGAGAAGACCAACGCGCGAAGCCTGACGCCCGAGCTGCTTCCCGAACCCGTGTCGCTGGTGGTGGTGGACGTGTCCTTCATCTCGGCCCGGCTGCTGGTCCCCGCGCTCGCTGCCTGTGCACCCGAGGCGGCCTGGCTCCTGATGGTCAAACCCCAGTTCGAGGTAGGGAAGGAGCGGGTCGGTGCGGGCGGGGTGGTCCGTGACGACGCGCTGCGCGCCGAGGCCGCTGATGCCGTGGTGGCAGCCGCGGCCGAGGCCGGGTGGCGGGAGCAGGGCCGCGCCGACAGCGTCCTGGCGGGCCCCAAGGGGAACCGCGAGATCTTCGTCCACTTCGACCCCCCGGGTGTCGATGAGGGGAAGACGGGTAGGGAGGACGGCTCGGCGGCTTGACGGCCGGGGTCTCGACCCTATGTTCTCGTGGAATTCGGACTCAGGAGTACAGTATGCCGTTGATCGAGGTCACCGAGCCCGCCGCCGAGCGGATTCGCGAGCTGCTCGACAAAGAGGGCAAGGCCGAGAGCCACGGCCTGCGCATGAAGGTGGTCGGCGGGGGCTGCTCTGGGCTCCGCTACGAGCTGGCCTTCGACGACGACATCCGCGACATCGATACGACCATCGAAGTCTGCGGCGTCCGCCTGATCCTCGACGAGAAGAGCGCGCTCTACCTGGCCGGGACCACCCTCGACTTCGTCGACACGCTGCAGGAGTCCGGCTTCAAGATGGAGAACCCGAACGCGTCGTCGACCTGCGGCTGCGGGGAATCCTTCAGCGCCTGACGCCGCGCACCTCTAGGGACCCGGTGCCCCGGAAGCGTGGAGCCGCCGCGGACCGAGGACCCGATGAAGCGTCCGATCTATCTCGATCATCACGCGACGACCCCGGTCGACCCGCGCGTGGTCGAGGCCATGGCGCCGTACTGGACCGAGGATTTCGGGAATCCGTCCAGCAGTACCCATGCCTATGGCTGGCGCGCCGAGGCGGCCGTCGAAGTAGCCCGCGAGACCCTGGCCGAGGCCATTGGGGCTGCCGATCCGAGCGAGATCGTCTTCACCAGCGGCACCACGGAGAGCGACAACCTCGCGCTCGCCGGGCGCGTGCGGCGCGTGGCGAACGCACACCTCGTCACCACGGCGATCGAGCATCCCGCCGTCCTCGACACGGCGCGGGCATTGGCGAGCGAGGGAGCCCACCTCGTCGAGTTGCCCGTCGACGGCGCGGGACGGGTCGATCCGTCGCGCGTTGCCGACGCCCTGACCCCCGAGACCCAGCTGGTTTCGGTCGGGGCCGCCAACAGCGAGATCGGGACGATCCAGCCCCTCGCCGAGATCGCGGCCGTCTGTCGCGACGCGGGCGTTCCGTTTCACAGCGACGCGGCCCAGGCGGTCGGCAAGGTGCCCCTCGACGTCGGGGCCGCCGGGATCGACCTGCTGAGCTTCTGCGCGCACAAGGTGTATGGGCCGAAGGGAATCGGTGCTCTCTACCTTCGCGGGGCGGGCCGCAACCCGCGCCTGGCCCCGCAGCTCCATGGGGGAGGCCACGAGCGGGGCCTCCGGTCGGGGACCCTCCCCGTTCCTCTGATCGTGGGCTTCGCCGAGGCGGTCCGGATCGCGGTCGCCGAACTCGCGACCGAGGTCGAGCGCCTCGCTGGGCTGCGCGAGCGTCTCTGGGCGTTGCTGCGCGAGAAGCTCCCTGGAGTCCAGCGGAACGGCAGCGATGCCCACCGGCTGCCCGGCAATCTCCACGTCTCCTTCCCCGGCGTCGATGCGGGGATGCTGCTCGGTGCCCTCCACGACGTCGCGCTCTCGGCCGGGTCGGCCTGCGCGTCGGCGCGAGGGGAGCCCAGCCACGTCCTGCAGGCGATCGGGCTCTCCGCGGAGGCGCTGCGCGGAGCACTTCGCTTCGGGATCGGCCGTGGAAATACGGCCGACGACATCGATCGCGCCGCGGAGCGGGTCATCGAAGAGGCCGAGCGGGCCCGGGTACCGGGTGGCGGCGCGCGCCAGGTCGCCCGAGGCGGCTGAGCGGTCGCTTGGCGCTACTCTCCTCGTCCGGATCGGACGGCGGCGCCGAAGCGCGGCCCCTCATCGGGCACGCCCCTTTCCGACGGGTCCCGCAGCCTTCCAACCCGAGACACCCAGGACCGCGAGACATCCCGGATCGCGAGACACCCCGGACCGATTCTCATCCCAGCTTGGGCCCGTTCCATCCTGATTCACCGCTTCGAGAGGGAGACCCCCGCGTGACTGAGCAGAAAGCCACCAACATCACCTGGCACCAGACCCAAGTGGCGCGATCCGACCGTGAGCAGTCGCTCGGGCAGCGCGGGTGCACCATCTGGCTCACTGGGCTTTCCGGGTCCGGCAAGTCCACCGTGGCCGTGGCGGCCGAGAAGGCGCTCGCCGATCGCGGGCGCCACGCCTACGTCCTGGACGGCGACAACATCCGCCACGGACTGAACAAGAACCTCGGATTCTCTCCCGAGGACCGCACCGAGAACATCCGCCGGATCGGCGAGGTGTCGAAGCTCTTCACCGATGCCGGGATGATCGTGATGTCGTCGTTCATCTCGCCCTACCGCGCCGATCGCGACCAGGTCCGCGGGATCATGGAGCCGGGCGACTTCGTCGAGGTCCACGTCGATGCCACGGTCGAGACCTGCGAGGGCCGCGACGTGAAGGGCCTCTACAAGAAGGCGCGGGCCGGCGAGATCCCCGAGTTCACCGGAATTTCGGCGCCCTACGAGGCTCCCGAGAAGCCCGAGCTGGTGCTCGACACGAACGTCCAGTCCGTCGAGGAGAGCGTCTCCGCGCTGATCTCCTATCTCGAGGAGAAGGGGTACCTGAGCCGTCCCTAGCACGACTCACCACGCAGGCCTCCTCTCGGGGGCCCGGGTGGACGATGGAGACGACGAGGACTTTTCGATTGGTGATCGCGAATCCCCACACCCCGATGCTCCGCGCCGCGCTGGCGGTCGGCGGCCTGCTGGCCGCCCTGGGCACGGGGTGCGCATCATTCGCACCGGCCGTCGAGGGCCCGGGGCGCGAGGTACGCCCCGGTGCACCGCCGGAATACGACGTGCTGGTGTTCCACCACCACCTGTCGGAAGGGCGGATGCCCGAGGCGTTGGCCGCCCTCGAGCGCGCCGTGGCCAAGGACGACGAGTCCGCCTACCTGCACCGCCTGCTCGGCGAGCTCCTCGCCCGCAACAACGAACTCGACCGCGCCGTCGAGCACGCCCAGCAGGCGTACGAGCTCGCGCCCGAGGACCCGGACGTCACCGGCTTCCTCGCCCAGCTCTACCGGATCCAGAAGAACCGTTCCGGTGCCGAGGCCCTGCTCCTCGACGAGGAAGGTGCGCCGATCAACGCGGATGCCGCGTTCTCGCTGTACCAGCTCTACCTCGAACAGGAAGACTTCGAGGCCGCACTGGCGATCGGTCAGTGGATGGCCGACGACGACCCCGGTGAGCTCCGCGGTTGGCTCGCAGTGGCGAACGCGCATCAGCGCATGGGTCGTCCGAAGGAGGCCGAGGCGGCGCTCCGGCGTTCCTTGGACGTCGCGCCGAGCAACCTGCGCGTGTACGGATTGTTGGCCCGCTCGATGCGCGAGCGCGGCGACCCGGAAGGGGCGATCGCCGTCTACCGGGAGATGCTCGCCCAGGAGCCCGACGACCACGGCACGCTCGTGGCACTTGCGGAAGCCCAGATGGGCGACGACGACCTCGAAGGCGCGATCGAGACCTTCGAGCGCATCGAGGCGAGCTACCCCAACGACCTGCAGTCGGTGACCCGACTCGGGTTCCTCTACTACGAGGCACGCCGCACCGAGGACGCGATCGAGCGCTTCGGTCGCGTCCTCGAGCGCTCGCCCCGTCAGCACGAGGTCGCCTTCTTCTACGGGGTTGCCCAGCGGCAGGTCGGCAACGAGAAGGCGGCCGAGCCCGCACTGGCCGGCATTCCGGCACACCACGAGTACTACGCCCAGGCCCGCACCCAGCTCGCGGCGATCCACGAACGTCACGGTCGCTACGGGGAAGCCCTGGTCGAGATCGAGCGGGCGCTCGAGGCCGAGCCGAGCCGCCAACTCGAGCTCTACAGCGCCACGCTGCGCTCGAAGACCGGCGACTTCGAAGGCGCGGTCGCCTATCTCGAGAACCTGCTGCGCGACTCGCCCGACGACGACGAGCTGCTCTACAACCTCGGCGTCGTCTACGAGGAAGGTGACCGCACCGAGGAAGCGATCGAGTTCATGGAGCGCGCGCTCCAGATCAACCCCGAGAACGCAGACGCGCTGAACTTCATCGGCTACGTGTGGGCCGAGCGCGGCGAAAACCTCGAGCAGGCCGAGGAGTACATCGTGCGGGCCCTCGAAGTGAGTCCGGACAACGGGTTCATCGTCGACAGTCTGGGTTGGGTCTACTACATGCGCGCGCGTCCGTTGATCGAGTCGGGCAAAGTCGTGGCGGGACGGAGATGGTTGAAGCGCGCGCTTTCGGAACTCGAGCGCGCGAACGAACTCACTGGCGGTGACCCGGTGATTTCCGAGCATCTAGGCGATGCCTATCTCCTCCTGGACCAGCGCCGCCGCGCCCTCGACAAGTTCGAGGAGGCCGCGCTGATGGGCCCGCGCCCCGACGAGCAACCGCACCTGCACGAGAAGCTGGAAACCCTGCGACGCGAGTTCGAATAGGCGTGCGCGCACGGGCGCTCGGGGGGGCTCTGTTGGTCTTGGCGATGGGATGCGCGTCCCTCACGCCACGTGTCCCCCTGTCGCCGGATGACCCGCGGCCTGCATCGCTTCTCGAGAGCTGGAAGTCGCGGGCCGCCGAGCGCGACGCCCTGCAGGCGCTCGCGCGCTTCGCGGTCGACGCGCCCGGGTCGGGCATCGGCGGCGAAGATCTCGCCCTCCGCATCAAGCAGCGCGTCTGGTTGGCGCGTCCCGCCAGTCTCCGGGTCGAAGTGCTCGGCTTCCTCGGAACGACCCTGGCCGTGTTGACGACCGACGGTGAGGAGTACGCGCTGCTCCAGGCCGAAGATCGGCGCTTCGATTCCGGCCCCGTCTACGACGGACTCCTGTGGGACGCGGCTCGCCTCGACCTCACGCCCGAAGAGGCCGTCGAGGTGATGCTCGGCGCGCCCCAGCCCGACGCCGATCTCGTGCGCGGCCGTGCGTTCGCCGAGGACGATCGGGTTGCGATCGAATTGCTCGACGCGGACGGTGCCGTGCGCCGGGTGGTCGTGTTCGGGGCCGACGGCCTGCTCGTGCGACTAGAAGAGCGCGGTCGCGATGGCGCGCGCCCGTGGCGCGCTCACTTCGACGACTACATCGAGGTCGCGGGCGTGCCGTTCGCACGCGATGTCTCTCTCGAGAGTGCCTCCGACGCTCGGGTCGTGGTGCGTCTCAGCGACGTGCAGCTCAACCCGCGCCTCGAACCCGAACTCTTCCAGCTGGCGCCGCCGTCCGAATCCGACGCGCGCGCCGTCCCACCAGAAGGGAACCGGGGATGAGCCGAGGGCGCTTCGGGGGGAGGGCGCTCGGCTGGGGATGCCTGTTCGGCGTCACGCTGGCGTTCGTGGCGTGCACGAACAACCCGTACCCGGACTCGGACGACGGCGTGAAGGTCCGCTATATCGCGTTGCGCGGGCCGCCCAAGACGCTGGATCCCGCCATCAGCTACAACGCGGCGGATCACCAGATTCTCGCCAACGTCTACGAGTCGCTCCTCGAGTATCACTTTCTGAAGCGGCCCTATGAGCTGATCCCTGGCCTGGCCGAGAACGTGCCGCAGGCCCGGACCCTGGACGACGGTCGGGTCTCGTATCGCTTCCGGTTGCGGCGCGGCATGCGCTTCCAGGACGATGTGTGTTTCGAGCGCAACGGCGCCGGGAAGCGCCATCGTGAGATCCTCGCGTCGGACGTGGCCTTCCAGATCATGCGGATCGCGGATCCCGAAGTGATCAGCCCGGTGAAGGCGACCTTCGCGAAGATCGACGGCTTCGACGAGTTCTCGAAGCGACTCGAGGCGCTGCGCGAATCGGACCCGGAGTTCGCCGGGCGCCGGATCGACGAACAGTACGAGGCGGCGGGCGGGGTGGACGGCCTCGTCCTCCGGGGCCCCTATGTCCTCGACGTCGTCCTGACCAAGCCCTACCCGCAGATGATCTTCTGGTTCGCCATGCACTTCACGGCGCCTGTGCCGTGGGAAGCGGTGGACTACTACGACGGCGAGGAGGGGCGCCCGTTCTTCAAGGAGCATCCGGTCTCCACCGGCCCGTTCCAGCTCACGCGCTACGACAAGCACAACCGCGTGGTGCTCGAGCGAAACCCCAACTGGTACGGAGCGCAACATCCTGAATGGCGCGCGCCCGGGACGATCTACCCCTTCGATGGCGAGCCCGGGGACGAAGAGCGGGGGTTGCTCGCGAAGGCCTACCAGGGGCAGCCGCTGCCCTTCCTGGACCGGATCGAGTTCCGGATGGAGAAGGAGGACATCCCGGCCTTCAACAAGTTTCTGCAGGGCTACTACGATGCGTCGGGCATCATCCAGGAGAGCTTCGACCAGGCCGTGCAGGAAGGCGATCTTTCGCCCGCGATGGAAGCGCGGGGCATGCAGCTCGCGAAGAGCGTCCAGCCCGACATCTTCTACCTCGGCTTCAATATGTCCGACCCGGTGGTGGGCGCCGCGGCGGGGGACGCGGGAAGGAAGCTCCGCCAGGCGATGAGCCTCGTGATCGATACCCGCGAGTTCACGCGCGTGTTCGTGAACGGACGCGGCGTGCCAGCGCAGTCGCCGATCCCGCCGGGGATCTTCGGGTACGACCCGGACTACGTGAACCCGTATCGCCAGGTCGACGTCGAGCGGGCGAAGGAACTCCTCGCCGAGGCGGGCTATCCGGGAGGCATCGACTCCGAGACCGACAGGCCCTTGCGCTTGACCTTCGACGTCGGCGACGCGTCGACGCGCGGACGCCTGCGCTTCCAGTTCTTCGTCGAGGCGTGGCGTCGCCTCGGTATCGACGTCGAACTCGCGGCCACCAACTACAACCGATTCCAGGAAAAGGTGCGCGACGGCGCCTATCAGATCTTCTCCTGGGGTTGGATCGCCGACTATCCCGACTCCGAGAACTTCTTGTTCCTCTTGTGGGGACCGAACTCGAGCACGGCGAACCCGGGTGCGCCGAACTCGGCCAACTTCGCCCACCCGCGCTTCGACCGCCTCTTCGTCGAAATGCGCGACATGCCCAACGGCCCCGAGCGCATGGCGAAGATCCGCGAGATGCGCGCGATCCTCGAGCGGGAGCGGCCTTGGATCGAGCTCTACCATCGCGAGGCCTATGCCCTGTTCCACGGGTGGCTCTCGAACGTGAAGCCGGCGGGGATCAGTCTGCCCGCATCGAAGTACATGGACCTCGACCCGCGCTCGCGCGCCGAGCTGCGGCGCGGCTGGAACGCCCCGATTCGCTGGCCGGCCTGGGCGCTCGGGATCGGTGTCGTTGCGGTCGCCGTCCCGGGAATCATCACCTTCTTCCGGGAGCGGCAGTAGCGTGCTGGCCTACGCGATTCGCCGTCTGACCTACGGCTTTGGCGTCGTGCTCGGCGTCCTCGGCCTGCTCTTCGTGCTCTTCTTCCTCTACGCCGAGCCGATCGACATGGCCCAGCGCGCGCTGGGCGAGAAGGCGCCGCCCGAGGTGCTCCAGCAGTGGATCGCCGACCACGGCTACGATCGTCCGTGGACCGAGCAGTTCCGGGACCACTACGTCCGGATGCTCACCTTCGACTTCGGGCGCAGCGATCTCGACGACGTCTCGATCGCCCGCCGCCTGCGCGAAGGGGCCGGGCCCAGCCTCTCGTTCACGGTGCCCCAGTTCTTCCTGGGCCTGGTGCTCGGCATCGGGCTCTCGCTCTTCGTGGCCTACTTCCGCGAGACCTACATCGATCGCGCCGGCGTCGTCCTGGCCGTCCTCGCGATGAGCGTCTCGATCCTGCTCTACATCATCGGGGGCCAATACCTGATCGGGAAGGTGCTGAACTGGTTCCCGATCTCAGGGTTCGATCCCGACCCCAGCGTGCTGCCCCGCTTCATCGCGATGCCGATCCTGATCGGGGTCCTGTCCGCCGTCGCGAGCGACGTGCGCTTCTACCGCACCGTGTTCGTCGAAGAGACCAGCCGCGACTACGTCCGCACCGCGCGCGCGAAGGGCTGCGGGGACGGACGGATCATGTCTCGCCACGTGCTGCGGAACGCCCTGATTCCGATCCTGACCCGGGTCGTCGTCGCGATTCCGTTCCTGTTCACCGGGTCTCTCTTGCTCGAGTCGTTCTTCGGCATTCCCGGGCTCGGGGCCGTGATGGTCGAAGCGATTCACGGCAACGATTTCTCGACCCTGCGGGTGATGGTCTACATCCTCTCCCTGCTCTTCATCGTCTTCCAGATCGTCACCGACTTCACCTACACGCTCGCGGATCCGCGAGTGCGCCTCGAATAGGGGAGGGCGGGCGTGGAGACCCACATCGTCTCGAACGGCGTCGTCGTGGCGCTCCTGGTCGGCGCGGGCTTTGCCGGCTCCGCGGTGCGGCGCAGCGGCCTCTGGAGTGAAGCCGCGCTCGAGCTGTGGCGGCGTCGCCCGCTGGCGGTGCTCGTCGTGGGCTTCTTCGTCGTCGTCGGTCTCGCCGACGCCGTGTCCTGGCGGGACGCCGACAGTGCGGCGTCCGGCGTGGCGGCCCACACGCCGCGCAGCCTGGTCGACCGCGTGTTCCCGGCGGATTTCGACGAACGCAGCTACTCGGCTCCCCTGGCCGACGCGGAGTTCTACGGCGCTGCGCCACTCACGCACCCGGGCGCGCACCTGCTGGGAACCGACATCCTCGGTCGCGACGTCCTGCATCTCACCCTGAAGGGCGCGCGGGTGGCGCTCCTGATCGGCGGGTTGACCAGCCTGATCGTGATCCCGCTGGCGCTCTTCTTCGGGATGTCGGCGGGCTACTTCGGTGGGCGCATCGATGACGTGGTGTTCTTCATCGTGTCGACGTTGGCGTCGATCCCGAGTCTGCTGCTCTTGATCGCCCTGATCCTCGCTCTGGGGCGCGGGCCGGTGCAGGTGTGCATCGCGATGGGCGTCACCAGCTGGGTCGGATTCTCGCGTGTCGTGCGCGGCGAGACGCTCAAGCTCCGCGAGCTCGACTACATCCAGGCCGCCCGCGCACTCGGCGCATCCGAGTGGCGCATCCTCTGGCGCCACATCCTGCCGAACCTGATGCACCTGGTCGTCATCACCTTCGTGCTGCTCTTCTCGGGCACCGTGCTCTCCGAGGCGATCCTCGCCTGGCTCGGGATCGGAATCGACGGTAGCTGGGGCCAGATGATCGATCAGGCCCGTGACGAGCTGGCCCGGGATCCGATCATCGTGTGGAACCTGGGCGCGGCCTCGGCCGCGCTCTTCAGCCTGATCCTGGCGGTGAACCTCCTCGGAGACGCGGTGCGCGACATCCTCGATCCGCGCACCCTGCGAGAGGACCAATGAGCGCGCTGCTCGAAGTGGAAGGGCTCGTCACCAGCTTCCCGGCGGGTTCGGAGCGTGCCCACGTGGTCGACGGCGTGAGCTTCGAAGTCGGGGCGGGCGAAGTGCTCTCGCTGGTGGGCGAGTCGGGATGTGGGAAATCCATGACGGCGCTCTCGATTCTGCGCCTGGTCCCGCGCCCGGGTCGGGTCGACGCCGGCCGGATCGCCCTCGGCGGACGCGACCTCCGGACCCTCTCGGTGCCCGAGATGCGCGCGGTGCGCGGCGCAGATGCGGCCATGATCTTTCAGGAGCCGATGACCAGCCTGAACCCGGTGCAGGCCGTCGGCTCCCAGGTGGTCGAGGCGATCCAGCTGCACGAGGCCGTCAGTCACGATCAGGCGCGCGCGCGCACCGTCGAACTCTTCGAGCGGGTGGGGATCCCCGATGCCGATGCCCGATTCGACGCCTACCCCCACCAGCTCTCGGGAGGACTGAAGCAGCGGGTGATGATCGCGATGGCGCTCTCCATGCGGCCGAAGCTGTTGATCGCCGACGAGCCGACCACCGCGCTAGACGTCACGATCCAGGCCCAGATCCTCGAGCTGATGCGGGAAGTCCGCGACCGCTTCGGCACGGCCATCCTGCTGATCACCCATGACCTCGGCGTGGTGAACGAGCTCGCCGACCGCATCGCGGTGATGTACGCCGGACGCGTCGTCGAAGAGGGCGAACGCGAGGCGCTGCTGACCACGCCGCGCCATCCCTATACCCAGGGGCTGCTGGCTTCGATCCCCTCGCGGGCCGAACCCGGCGCGCCCCTCGCCGAAATTCCCGGCGTGGTTCCGTCGGCGGGCGAATGGCCGGCGGGCTGCCGCTTCGCGACACGCTGCGACCGGGTCCTCGAGCCGTGCCACACCGAGGTTCCCGGGGCGACCCGGATCTCCGATACCCAGCACGCGTTCTGCCACGTCGTGGCACAGGAGGAGTCGGCTCGGTGAGTCGCGACGCCCTCTTGCGCGTGGAGAACCTGCGCACCTGGTTCCCGATTCGACAGGGGCTCTTCCGGCGCACGGTCGGGCATGTCCGGGCGGTGGATGGCGTCGATCTCGAGATTCGCCGAGGGGAGACGCTCGCGCTGGTCGGCGAGTCAGGCTGCGGGAAGACGACGGTCGGGCGCACCCTGCTGCGCCTCGAAGAGCCGACGGACGGCAGCATCCACTTCGACGGTGTCGATCTCTCGCGGCTGTCGAAGGCCGCGCTGCGACCCTATCGACGCGCCATCCAGATCGTCTTCCAGGACCCGCTCGCGTCCCTCGACCCGCGCATGCGCATCCGCGATGCGATCGCCGAGGGCATGGAGACCTTCGGGATCGGGGCCGACGACGCCGAACGCACCGAACGGGTCGCGGCGCTGCTCGAACGTGTCCAGCTCGACGCACGCCAGATGTCGCGATACCCGCACGAGTTCTCCGGCGGGCAGCGCCAGCGGATCTGCATCGCGCGCGCGCTGGCGGTGGAGCCCCAGTTGATCGTCTGCGACGAGGCGACGTCGGCCCTCGACGTCTCGATCCAGGCCCAGATCCTCAACCTGCTGCGTCGGCTGCAGGAAGAACTCGGCCTCACTTATCTCTTCATCACCCACGATCTCGGGGTGGTGCGCTACCTCGCCGACCGGGTGGCGGTGATGTACCTCGGGCAGATCGTCGAGGAAGGTGAGACCGAGCGGCTCTTCGCCGAGCCCCAGCATCCCTACACCCGCGCGCTGCTGGACGCCGTACCCTCGGTCGACCCGGCCCGCCGCGGTGCCAGTGCGCGGCTCACCGGGGACGTGCCGTCTCCTTCCGCCCCGCCGCCGGGCTGCCGTTTCCACACTCGCTGCCCCGAAGTGTTCGAGCGCTGCCGGAGCGAGATCCCCGCGAGCATCTCGACGGCCGACGGCTCCAGTCGCTGCTTCCTGAGCGAGAGTTCCTGACCTAGTCGGTCCCCGTCGCGAGCGTCTGCGCGAGACGCGCGAGTCGGCCGCTCCAAGCCCGCGACAGCCAGGCCGAGCGTGCCCGCCTGATGCCTTTTTCGAGGCCGGCTCGGGCGGCGGCGTCATCGTCGAGGTGCGCGAACGCACGGGCTCGGTGGTAGTGGATCGCCGCGTGTGGGTCGGCGCGGCGCGCGTTCGAGCCGGTGCGCAAACGCTCGAGGGCGGCATCGCGGTCACCCGCGGCTGCGAACGCGGTCGCGGCGAGCTCGCGAACCGGGAGCCAACCCGACTCGTCGAGCCGCGCGTGTTGGGTGCGTTTCTCGGTCTCGCGCGCCGCTTCGATCGCGAGGCCGAGGTCGTCCAGGTCCAGCGCGCTCGCGCAGACGACGCCCCAAGCCGCGGCCGTCGCGCCGTTCGGATCCGCGTTCGAGCCCGAGCAGGAGGGGGTTGCCAGGGCGCGCTGGGCGATGGCCAGGCTCGTCTCGGCGTCCCCCTCCAACCAGTGGAAGTGGGCCCGATCGACCCCCAGCCGAACGACGTCTTCGGGAGGCCCTTCCGGGGCGGGTGCGTCCGCGAGGAGGTGCGCCGCGTGCATCGGCCCTTCCCGCGCCGCTCGTTGCCAGGCGCGGGTCCGAAGGTGCCAGGCAGACGTGCCGCTGGGCTCGCGCTCGCCCGGGTCGGCGTTCTCCCAGAGGTCGGCGAAGGATCCCAGTCCGCGCGCCGTGGCCTCGAGGTGTTCACGGTCGGCCTTGTGCGCGAGCTCTGCCGCGCGTCTGGCGTGGACGCTCGCCGAGCCGAAGAAGGATCGGACGAGCTGATAGCGCGCGAACTCGAGCTCGAGATCCAGGACCCGGGCCCCCCGTCGCAGCTCCCGGCAGAGAGACGTGCCCTCTTCGTAGACCCGCTCGGCGCGGCCGAGCGGGAGCTCGCCTTGCCCTGCGCAACGGAGCGCCTCGACGTGGGCATCCAGATGGAGCTCGGTGAGTTCGGGGTCGCGGGGGCGCGGGTGGAGGAGGGCACGCAGCGAGGCCCAGGCGGCGAGGGCCTGGTCCGGCTCAGCGGCTTGGCGTGCTGCCGCGGCGAGTTCCCGCGCGCGTCGCACGCGGCTCTCGGGCGTCGGCGGCTTGGCGTCCAAAGGCTTCGTCCCGGACGGTTCCCCCGAGGGGGTGCAACTCCCGAGCAACTGCTCTGCAGCGAGAGGACTCAGGAAAATCGCTTCGATTCAAGGGAGGTAGAGGGTATCATCGAATCCCGGACGGACTGGAGTCGCCTCGGATCCACCCCCAAAGGGCGATCGCCCCGCGAGGTCGGACCCTATCGATGTCGCAAATCGGGTCCCGCTGTCGACTCATCGGGGACGGGCGGATTCGGATTCGCCCTGTCGTTGACGACGAGGGATGACGGATTGGCCGAGGCGACGCCGCCCATCGCAGACCCGAGTGCTCGTGGAGCCCTCGGCCAGACGCCGATTCCCGGGGGGAATCCGGCTGGCGAGGCCCCGAACGCGTGGGATGAGTTCGAGGAGCTGCGCGGCGAGGCCACCAAGGACCCGGTCCAGGGGCCGCCGGCCTGGGACACCGTCGCGCGAATCGGTGAGACGCTCCTCCGCGAGAAGACCAAGGACTTCGTCGTGGCCTCCTACGCGGGCGTCGCGTTCGCGCAGGTCGACGGGGTCGCCGGTGTCCACGATGGCCTCTGCATTCTCGAGGGCCTGCTGAAGAATTTCTGGGACGCGGCCTCGCCGCCGGTCCCGAAGCGGCTTCGCGCGCGCGCCAATGCCATCTCTTGGTATGCCGAGAAGGTCGCCGCCCAGCTCGAGCGCACCGACTTCAAGCCGGAAGACGCCGAGCGAGTCGACGCGAGCCTCGAAGTGGCGATGTCGCTCAGCGATCTGCTGGGCGAGAGGTTCCCGGCCGATTCCGAGGTCGGGATCGGCCCCATCCTTTCGTCGCTGCGCGATGCCAACCAGCGTCTGGCCGCCGACGCGGCGGCCGCTGCGCCTCCGCCCCAAGCTGCGCCCGCGACGTCGTCCGCTCCGGCACCGAAACCGGCGCCCGCCTCCGCGTCGATCGGAGACGGAGAGATCTCCAACCGCAACGATGCGGTGCGGCTGATCCGCAAGGTGGCGGGCTTCTTCCGCGAACAGAACGCGATGAGCGGCGAGGCGATGGCCCTGGTCCGGTTGACCTCCTGGTCCCAGGTGAAGCAGGCCCCGCCGGCGAACGGTGGCAAGACGGTGCTTCCCGCGCCCAACCGCGCCGAGGTGGAGAACGCCGCCGGGTCGGGCCCGGAAACGCTGGTTCGCGCCGCCGAGAGCGCCTTCGCGTCGTCGCCCCTGTGGCTCGACCTTCAGCGGCACGTCGTCACCTCGCTCGATCAGCTCGGCGCGGAGCATCGCGGTGCCCGGGATCTGGTGGTCTCCTTGCTTCGCGATCTGTTGAGCCGCGCGCCGAGCCTGCCGTCCCTGCAGTTCGCCGACGGGTCCGATCTCGCCGACGGCGCGACGCGTCAGTGGCTGGCCGACGAAGTCCTGACGGGCGCGGATGCGGCCGCAGCCGCTCCGGCCCCGGCCGGCGCCACCTCGATCGATCCGGCCGAACTCGCGGCACTGCGCCGCGAGGTGCCGGGCCTGATCAAGAAGGGGCAGATCGCCGAGGCCCAGACCCGGGTCGAGGCTCTCTACGCCGAGGACCGCTCGCCCCAGGGCCGCTTCCGCGAACGGCTGGAGCTGGCGACGCTCTGCTTCGACGCGGGGAAGCCGCGCATCGCGCTCGGCATCCTCGACGGCCTCGAGTCCGAGACCCGCACCCACGAGCTGGATCGCTGGGATCCCGGTCTCGCGGCCCAGGTGTTGGCGGCGCTCTACCGCGCCCACCTGAAGGTGCTCGGGAAGAATGCGACGCCGGAGCAAGCCGAGCGTCGTGAAGACGTGTTCGGGCGGTTGTGTCGGCTGGATCCGGCCCTCGCCGCCAACCTCGATTGAAGCGCGGACCCGCTCCGCAAGGGAGAACGACATGGCCAAGGAATCATCGGTTGCGCCCAAAGAGCGCATCAACATCGTCTACAAGCCCGCCACGAACATGGACGAGGACGTCGAGCTGCCCCTCAAGGTGGTGGTGATGGGCGACTTCACGGGCCGGGAAGAGGACACCGCGCTCGAGGACCGGAAGCGGATCAGCATCGACAAGGACAACTTCAACGACGTCCTCGCCGAGCAGAAGATCAACGTCCAGCTGGGCGTTCCGGATCGCCTCAACCCCACCGCCGAAGAGGGCGACGAGGTCGCGGTGAATCTGAACATCCAGAACATGAAGGACTTCCAGCCCGACGCGATCGTGGAGAACGTCCCTGAGCTGAAGAGCCTGCTGGAGATTCGCGAGGCCCTGGTCGCCCTCAAGGGGCCGCTCGGCAACGTGAAGGCCTTCAGCAAGAAGCTCAAGGAGGCGCTGGCCGACGACACGGCGCGTGAGAAGCTGATGAAGGAGCTCAACCTGGGTGGCGGCGACGGCGGAGCCCCCGCCGAGGCCCCGGCCGCCGAAGCTCCCGCGGGCGACGAGCCCAGCGAGAGCTGACCTCCTAGAGTCCACACCCCATTCCGAGACGAGGGATCACCCATCATGTCCGACGAACAGACCCAGGCCGCAGAGGCCCCCGCCGCCGAGGCGACCGAAACCGCCTCGCTGCTCGATGAGATCACCGCGCAGACGAAGCGCAAGCCCGACGACGCCGACTACGGGCAGGTCAAGCGAGGCGTGGAGGTACTCCTCGGCGAGCTGCTGTCTCCGAAGCGGGAAGGCGAGCGCATCGACAAGGCCCTCGTCGACGCCATGATCGCCGAGCTCGACGAAAAGATGAGCCGACAGCTCGACGAGATCCTCCACCACTCGGATTTCCAGAAGCTCGAGAGCGCCTGGACCGGCCTGAAGCTGCTCGTGGATCGCACGAACTTCCGCGAGAACAACAAGGTCGAGATCTTCCAGGCGACGAAGCAGGAGCTGATCGACGACTTCGAGGACAGCCCGGAGATCCCGAAGTCGGGTCTCTACAAGAAGGTCTACTCGGAGGAATACGGTCAGTTCGGTGGCGAGCCGGTCGGTGCCATCATCGGCAACTACGACTTCGGGCCGGGCGCCCAGGACGTGAAGCTGATGCAGAACATCGCCGCCTGCTCGACGATGTCCCACGCCCCCTTCATCGCCTCGGCCGGCCCCCAGTTCTTCGGGTTGGACGAGTTCTCGGGCCTTCCGAACATGAAGGACCTGAGCTCGGTGTTCGAAGGGCCGCAGTACATGAAGTGGCGCTCGTTCCGCGAGTCCGAAGACTCACGCTACGTCGGGCTCACCTGCCCCCGCTACCTCGGCCGGCTTCCGTACGGCGAGGAGAACGTGCCGGTGAAGTCCTTCAACTACGAAGAGAACGTGCGCGGTAGTCACGACGACTACCTCTGGTGCAACGCCTCGTTCGCCTTCGCGACCCGGCTCACCGACGCCTTCGCGAAGTGGCGCTGGTGCGCCAACATCATCGGCCCCAAGGCCGGCGGCGCGGTCGAGGATCTGCCGATCCACCTGTTCGACGAGATGGGCGAGACGACCACGAAGATTCCGACGGAGATCATGGTCACCGATCGCCGAGAGTTCGAGCTCGCCGAAGAAGGGTTCATCCCGCTCACGTACCGGAAGGGCAGCGACAACGCCTGCTTCTTCTCTGCGAACTCCTGCCAGAAGCCGAAGTACTTCGGCCAGAGCAAGGAAGCGAAGGAGAACGAGACCAACTACAAGCTCGGCACCCAGCTTCCCTACATGTTCATGGTCTCCCGGCTGGCTCACTACCTGAAGGTGCTCCAGCGCGAGAACATCGGGACCTGGCAGACGCGCACGAAGCTCCAGGACGAGCTTCAGACGTGGCTCTCGCAGTACGTCAACGACACCGAGAACCCGCAGCCGGGCGTGGTCGGTCGTCGCCCGCTGAAGAAGGCGAAGATCGACGTCGAGGACATCGAGGGCGATCCGGGCTGGTACAAGGTCGACATGAAGATCGTGCCCCACATCAAGTACCAGGGCGCCAACTTCACCCTCGGCCTGGTCGGCAAGATGGAGAGCGAGTAGCCGGCAGGCGCGCGCTCCGATGAGTTCCGTTCAAGGGCTGTTCGAGCGTCTGCGGGATCCGAACGCTGCGGGGCAGCGTTCGGTCCAGCAGCGCGCCGACCGCGTCTACTCGTCGGTGCTTCACCACCTCGCGCGTCTGCTGAATACGCGCGAGGGCGAGAGCGCTTGCGTGCCGGGCTACGGCCTTCCGGCACTCACGGACATCGATACCTCGGCACGGGCCGATGATCTCCGTCGCGCGATCGAACGAGCAATCGCCGCGTTCGAGCCGCGCCTGAACGGTGCCCGCGTGAAGCTGCTCCCGCCGGATCCGGCCGAGCCGCTGAAGCTCCGCTTCGAGGTGAGCGGACGGATCGTTACCGAGGACGAGCGACTCAGTGTTCGCTTCAGCACCGTGGCCGACTCGGCCCTGGGCTGGAAGATCTCGTCGTGACCCCGCGCGCCCCCCGCCCCCATGTTCCGTGAACGCTTCCAGGAGGAGATCGAGTATCTGAGGGAACTCGGACGGGCGATGGCCCGCGAGTATCCCGTGCTCGAGCCCTTCCTCGACGGCGCCGAAGGTGACGCGGCCATCGAGCGGATCCTGGAGGGAGCCGCCTTCCTCTCGGCCCAGCTGCGCGAGAAGCTCGACGACGACATTCCCGAGCTGACACACCCGATGCTGGAGGCGCTGGCCCCGCAGCTGATGCGCCCCGGGCCGGCGATGTCGCTGCTCGAGTTCCTGCCGCAGGGGCAGCTCGTCTCCGAGCCGCTCCGCGTGCCGGCCGGCACCGAGGTCGACTCCCGTGAGGTCGAAGGGGTTTCCTGTCGGTTCCAGACCGCCTGGGACGTGACCCTGCTCCCGATCGGCCTGGAAGACGCCCGCATCGAAGGGGAGGTGGATGGGCCCTGCGAGCTGGTGCTCGACTTCATGCTCGCCACCGGCGTCAAGCCCGAGGATCTCGATCTCGATCGGATCCGCCTGTTCCTGACGGGAGACCCCGAGGTCCGGAGCACCCTCTACCACTTCCTCGCCGAGGCCGTGGGGGACGTGACGATCCGACCCGAGGGCGAGGGCCCGGCGGCTGCACGCCGGTTGCCGCCGGATGCGGTTCGCCCCGCGGGTTTCCGGGAGGACGAGCGGCTGTGGCCCGAGGCGGGCGGGCTGCCCCCGGCGTTCCGGCTGCTCCACGAGTTCTTCACGTTCTCCGAGAAGTTCTGGTTCGTCGACGTGGAGGGCGTCGGCAACCTGGGCCTGCTGGGCGACGGTCGGAAGTTCGCGTTGCGCATCGCCTTCGATCGCCCTCGGCCCCCCGCGCTCCGCGCGAGTCCGAGCGATTTTCGGCTGAATTGCACCCCCATCGTGAACCTCTTCACACGGAAGTCCGAGGCGATCCCCCTAGTCTCCGGGCGTAGCGAGTTCCGGGTGGTCCCGGTCGATGCGGAGGCAGGTCGCGTGGAGGTGTACGGGGTGAACAAGGTCGAGGGTTGGACCCAGGGCGCCGTGGAGCGCCAGGAGTTCCCCGCCTTCGACACGCTCGCGCTTCCGGGCAGCCGGACGGAAGGGGCGGCCTTCTTCCGGGTGCGGAGCGGAGCCTCGGTGGCCGACCGACGCGTCGACACCTGGATCTCCCTGGTCGACGAGCACCAGCTGCCGGCCAACCTCGAAGTCGACAGCGGCATCGCCGAGCTCCTGTGCACCAACGGCGATCTGCCGGCCCAGCTCGGAGAGGGAGAGATCGACCGCGCCACCGTGACATCGCCGCCGGTGGCGCGCTTCCGGAACATCGGCCGGGTCACGCCCGGTGCGATGCCGCCGATCGACGCCGAGCTCCCCTGGCGGCTCCTCGCCCAGTTCTCGCTGAACCGACACGCCCTGGCGAATGCCTCGGCGCTCCGCTGGGTGATCGCGAGCTTCGACCTGCGCGGTCTTCGCGATCGCCAGGCCAGGCGCGCCACCGAGCGTTGGCTCGACGGGATTCTCGACGTGCGCGCCGTCCCCGAAGACGTCTTCTCCCAGGGCATCGCGTCCCGGGGGGTCTGCATCGAGGTCGAGCTGGACGCGGCGTGTTTCGACGGCCCCGGCGAGATCTCACTCTTCGTTCGGCTGCTCGCCGAACTCGCTCCGATGTTCGCCACCGAGAACGCGGCCACGCGTCTGGTGGCGGTGATCCAGCCTTCGGGAGAACGCTGGGAGTCCCCCACGCGTTTCGGCCGGCAACCGGTCATCTAGTCGAGGAAGCATCATGTCCGAACAAGGCAGCCGCATTCAGTTCCGTTTCGAATCCGACGGGTTCGACCCCGAGATCTTCCAGGTTCTCGACTTCGAGGGTGTGGAGGAGATCTCCTCGATCTACGAGTTCACGATCAACATCGGCTGCACCGACATGGACATCGACATGGCCACCCTCAGTCGCGAGGGGGCCCGCCTGATTCTCACCGACGGTGAGGAAGACCAGGTGATCCATGGCGTGCTCTCCGAATGCCACCAGACCGGTACCGGGGATCACGTGGCGTTCTTCCGCGTCGTGCTCGTGCCCAGGCTCTGGTTGCTCTCGCTCCAGATCCAGAATCAGGTGCACCAGGACCAGAAGGTCGGCGAGACGCTGAAGGAAGAGCTCGAGCAGTCGGGCCTGGTCGAGGACGAGGATTTCGCGATCCGGCTGACTCGCTCCGACTATCCGGTGCGCGAGTACATCGTCCAGTACGAGGAGTCGGATCTCGACTTCCTCTGCCGACAGATGGAGCACTACGGCATCTTCTTCTACTTCGAGCAGGGCGAGGAGAAGGAGAAGCTGATCATCGCCGATGCAAACTCGGCGTTCCCGACCATCGCGGGCGAGTCGAACATTGCCTTCCAGCCCTTGACGGGTATGTCCGAGGACGAAGAGGTCGTTCGTGCCCTGGTGAGCACGCAGAACCGGATGCCCGAGAAGGTGATCCTGAGCGACTACAACTACCGGACGCCGAGCGTGCCGCTCCGCGTCGAGCACCCGGTGTCATCGACGGGTCGCGGCATCGTGTCGAACTACGGCGACCACTTCAAGACGCCCGAAGAGGGCACCATGCTCGCCGAGATCCGCTCCCAGGAGATCCTCGCGACCGAGCTGGTGATCCAGGGAGAGGCGACGGTCTCCCGGTTCCGGGCGGGCCACACCTACGTGCTCGAAGAGCACCCGCGCGCCGACATGAACGGGCAGTCCTTCCTGCTGACGCGGGTCCAGCACGACGGCACCCAGCCTCTCACGGGCGAGACCGACGTCGAGGAGGATGCGGGTCGCTACGCCGGAACGTTCACGATGATCCCGGCCGAGACCGTCTACCGGCCGCCCCGCAAGACCCCGAAGCCGAAGCTCTACGGCGTGCTCAACGCGAAGGTCGACGCGGCCGGCTCCGGGCAGTACGCGGAGATCGACGATGACGGCCGCTACAAGGTGAAGCTGCCCTTCGACCTCACCGACAGCGGCGACGGGCAGGCCTCCCGCTTCATCCGCAAGGCCGAGCCCTACGCCGGCCCGGGCTACGGCCAGCACTTCCCGCTTCACAAGGACTGTGAGGTGCTGCTCACGTGTGTCGAGGGTGATCCCGATCGACCCGTGATCTGCGGCGCGGTGCCGAACCCGGAGCAGGCGAGCCCGGTTTCCCAGTCCAACCAGCAGGTCTCTCAGATCCGCACCGCGAGCGGGATCATGATGGAGATGGACGACTCGTCCGGGTCCGAGCGGATCAAGATGACCTGTCCCCACTCGGAGACCTACTTCCACCTCGGTGCTCCGAACCAGGGTGAGCCGGGCGCCTACCTCCAGTCGGCCGGCTTGCTGAACATGATCTTCGGCAACGACATCAACACGCACACGGACACGAACCGGAGCGACAACACCCAGGGCGACTCCTCGAGCACCGTCCACGGGACGCACAACGGTATCGTCCATGGGGTCGCCGACCTGGTCTACAACAGCTCGTTGACCCGGACCGTCGTCGGCGAGTTCCAGGAGCTCAAGCACGCCGACAGCACCACGAAGACGATCGGTCAGTCGAACTCGGTCAAGGTCGGACAGACCAACAGCTTGTGGGTCGGCAACAAGAACGGCGTCAGCGTCTCGGCGAACCACACCGAGACCGCAGGCACCAACGTCACGCTCAAACAGTCCCTCGATCTCTCCCACACGATGGGAGCGAAGGCGTCGAAGGATGACGCCACCGACGTCATGAAGGACGCGAATCTGATCCAGGAGGTGGACACCACCTGGGACGTCACCGTGGGCTCGGCCGCCTTCCTGAAGGCCGGCGGCCCCTACTACGTCGAGGCGTCCCGGCTGTTCTTCTCCACCGACGGCGACGCGATCGTCAAGGCCGACGGGAAGCTCACCCTTCAGGTCGGCGGGTCGAAGGTCGAGATCACGGGCAGCAAGATCACGCTGAAGGCGGCGGACGTGCTGATCGATGGCCAGCTCACGGTGACCAAGCCGGCGAAGCTCGATCGGAACGCGACCAGCACCTGATGACGGACGAGGTTTCGACGCTTCCGTTGCTGGACGGCCAGGGGCTGCGTTGCGGCTGGATCCCTGGCCGTTTCCACTTCCCCCGGCATTCGCTGACCCTGATCGCGAAGGGCACCTACGACCTCCAGCCCGACGGTCCCGCCACGCCGGTGGAGGAGCCCGACGATCTCGAAGGGGACGTCGTCGACGCCGAGACGGGTTCACCCCGCTACGACTCGGACCTCGCCTACTGGAAGCCCCGAGCAGACCTCCTGCTCGTGGGCGCCTGTCATCCTCCGGGCGGACAGGCGGCACGAAGCGACGTGAGTTTCCGCGTCGGCGCGTTCCAGAAGCGCCTGCGCGTGACGGGCGATCGCCGCTGGTGGATCCCCTTCGGCCCGTTCTCCCCGAAGTCGCGCCCGGAAACCTTCGAGCGCCTGGACCTCGGTTGGGCGAACGCGGCCGGCGGCGGTCGGTCCAAGCGCAATCCGACCGGGAAGGGGCGAGCGCGCACCCGCGACGACGCCGGACGGCTGCGCCGCGATGCGCCGAACCTCCAGGCCGAGCGCGGAGCCTTGCTCTCGCCCTGGTGGCAGGGACGTCCGGCCGGGTTCGGCCCGCTCGGGCGCACCTGGAAGCCACGGAGCCAGCGCCTCGGGACCTATCGGCGCAAGTGGCGAAAGCAGCGCTTCCCGTGGTTCCCCGAGAACTTCGACTACGCCCACTTCAACGCGGCGCCCGTCGATCAGCGGGTGGCCTACCTACGTGGCGACGAGGAGGTCGAGCTTCGGAATCTCCACCCGGACCACGAGGTGTTGCGCACCGCGCTCCCGGGCGTCCGCGTGCGCTGCTTCCTGAATCTCCGCAACGAAGCCGAAGAGACGTTTTTGCAAGAGGTCCCGTTGGTCCTCGACACGCTCTGGATCGACTCGGAACAAGCGAAGCTGGTGTTGGTGTGGCGGGGCCTGGCGGATATCGCAACGCCCGAGCACACCGAGGTCGAGAGCGCGTTCTTCTGCGACGAACGGCTCGAGGCGCCCTCCGAAGACGCCGAGATCGAGGAGCGCTATCGCCTCGCCCGCGCGGCCCAGGTCGGCGACACCGCTCTCGAAGTCGAGGAAGAAGACGCCGACCTCGCCGCGCTCGAAGCGGTGAAGGCGGCCGGGCTCGAGCAGCTCGCGGTGCTGAAGGGGGAGCTGTCCGATGCGCTCGAAGCGGCCGGGCTGCCGCGCGACTACATGGACCAGCCGCCGATCCCGCGCGAAGAGCGCCTCGCCGCTCTGATCGAGCGGGTGAAGCAGCAGGTCGGGCCCGAGCATCTCGAGGACGTCGTCTTCCCGACGGTGCAACAGCTCGAGGCCCAGGAGGCGGCCGCGCTGGCGTACGCGGGCATCGAGTTTCCCGAGATTCGAACTCCCACCGAGTGGACGGCCGAACAGGTGACGGCGAAGGTGGAAGCGGGGGAGACGCTGGAGGGCGAAGCGCTCCAGGAGCTCGATCTCGCCGGGGCGCATCTCGCCGAAGGTCGCTTCGATCAGGCCGATCTGCAGGGCGCGCGCCTCGCAGGAGCCGACCTGCAGCAGGCGTCCTTCGAGGGCGCGAGGCTGGTGGGCGCCGATCTCGCCGGCGCCCGCCTGGCCGGCGCGAACCTGCGCGGTGCAGATCTGACCGGCGCGCGTCTCGGGGAGGCCGACCTCCGAGGGGCCTGCCTCGAAGAGACCATTCTGGACGGGGCCGACCTCCAACAAGCGACGCTGTCCGAAGTGGCGGGGGAGGCCGCGTCCTTCGTCGGAGCCCGGCTCTCCCAGGCCCAACTCGAAGGGGCCGCGTTCCCGGCGAGCGACTTCTCGGACGCCGAGCTCGGTGGAGCGAACTTCGCGGCCTCGAATCTGAGCGAAGCGCTCCTGGAGGGGGCCCAGGGCGAGGCGGCCGTCTTCGACGAAGCCAACCTCACCAAGCTCCACGCGGGAGCGCGCTGCGTGTTTCCAGGGGCCTCCTTCGTGCGTGTCTCCGCCGCGGAGTCGAGCTTCGAAGGCGCCGTGCTCCACGGTGCGCGCTTTCCGGGCGCGACGCTCGAGCACGCCGACTTCTCGGGTGCCGACCTCCTCGAGGCCGAGCTCGTGCGCTGCCAGATGCCCGGCGCCCGCTTCGACCGCGCGCAGCTCGTGCGTGCCCAGCTGAACGAGAGCAATCTGTTCCGGGGAAGCTTCGAGCGCGCGAACCTGCACGCGGCCGATCTGCGCGGAGCCAACCTCTACGAAGTCGAGACCCTCGACGCGGACCTGGAGGACGCGCAGCTACAAGGCGCGAACCTCCGGATGACCAAACTGGCCTGACCCATGTCCGGACCCGATGCCCCCACCCCCGACGAGACGCCGGAGCTGCAGCGGCTCGCGACGCCCGATGCGGTGCGGCAGCGCGCCGATGCGGGGGTCGGGTTTCGCTACTGCACCGTCGACGGTGTCGATCTCTCGGGAATCGATCTCGCGGGTGCGAACCTGGAAGGCGCGGTCTTCGCGGGCGGTAGTCTGGCAGGGGCGCGGCTCTCGGGCGCGCAGCTCCGGGACTCGCGTTGGCTCGGGGTGACCGCGCCCGAGGTGGATGTCTCGGGGGCGGACCTGCGGGGTGCAGTGCTGGCGAGCGAGCGCGTGCCCGTCACCGACGCTTCCGAGGCCGAGGTGTCCCTCGAAGAGGCTTTGCCCGGCTCCGCGGCGATCGAGCTGCTGCGCGAGCAGGGCATCGTCGGGTTCCGCCGGCGGGCGCTCGACCTGGGTCAGGCGAACTTCGCGGGCGCGATCCTGCAGGACGCCATGCTCGATCAGGCCCTGCTGCATCGTGCCTCGTTCCGCGGGGCACGGGCCGAGAGTTCGATCTGGTCGTCTTGCGACGCCTCCCAGGCCGATTTCGCGGAGGCGGCCCTGGACCGGGCGACCTTCGACGCCGGCTCGGTCCGGGGGGCGCGCTTCGACGGTGGCTCGCTTGCCCAGACGCGTTTCCTGAAGACGGCCTTCGGCGCGGCCCAGTTCGGGGAGACCACCTGGGTGGGCACCCTGTTCCAGGAGATCGACTTTCGCGAGCTACCGCCGACGGTGTTGCGCCTGGAGAAGAGCCGGTTCGTCCAGTGCGACTTCGGCGGCGTGGATCTCACCGGCTCGGTGTTCGGGCGCAGCTTCTTCTCGGATTGTCGGTTGGTCGAAGCAACCCTGTGCGATGCCTCGCTCGAGGACGCCGAGCTCGCCGCGTGTGATCTGTCCGGCGCCGATCTGCGTCGCGTCCAGGCCGAGCGGTTGAACCTGGGTCGCGCCACCGTCGAGGGAGCGCGATTCGACGAGGCGAAGCTCGCGGGAGCGGCCTTCACCGAAGCGAAGGCAAGCGGGGTCGCGCTCGCGGGCACCGACCTGCGCGGCAGCGATTGGGATGGCGCTCGGGCCGAGAACGCCGACCTCTCGCGCTCCGACCTCGAAGATGCCTCGCTTCGCGGAGCCCATCTGCGCGGAGCGAGCCTTGCCGGGACCGAGCTCGCCGGAGCGAGCCTCGACGGCGCCGACCTGCGCGATGTGGACGCCCGTGAGGCACGTCTTTCGGGTGGGTCGATTCTCGAGGCCCAGATCGAGGGCATCCGCCTCGAAGGGGCGGTGCTCGAGGACACCGATCTCGACGGGATCGAGCTGCCCGGGGCCGTGCTGCGAGGCCTCCACCTCGTGCGCTGCAGCCTCGTGGGCAGCCGACTCGACGGCGTCGACTTCCGCGACTGCGACCTCACCGACGCCGACTTCAGCGACGCCTCCCTCTCGGAGACACGCTTCGAGGGGGCGGTCCTGCTGCGCACCCGGTTCGCGGGCGCCCAGCTCCAGGCGGCGAACTTCTCGGGCTGCGAGGCCTACTCGGCGGACTTCGCCAAGGCGCAATTGGTGGGCGCCGACCTCCGCTCGTCCCAGGTGCGGGACGCGGACTTCAGCGAGGCCCTGCTCCGCGAGGCCCGGCTCGACGGCGCCCAGCTCGAGAACGGCAACTTCGCGGCAGCGGTCTGCGAAGGAGCCTCGCTGCGCGGTGCCGGGCTGCGCTGGGCCGACTTCTCCCACGCGAATCTCGACGGGGTCGATCTGCGCAAGGCCGACCTGCGCGGCGGGAACCTGCACCGCGCCTCTACCCGCAGGGTACGCTGGCGCGGGTCGCGTCGCAAAAAGCTCCGAAAGACCGACAAACACCTGGCCCGTGCGGAGGATTACCAGCCTCCGCCGACGGAGCCGTAGGGAGGGCGACTGTGTCCGATTCGAATCCGATCCTGCAGGGGGCTCGCGTCTCCTTGGCACACGCCGAGGTGGTGGGCCCCATCGAGAAGCAGTGGTGTCGAGCCCGGTTCGGGGCCGACCTCGAAGACACCGACTGGGTGCGCCTCGCGCTGCCCGCGCCCTACGCGGCTCGGGTCGGCGACGTGCTGTTGGTCGCGCGTTCGCCCGAAGGCAGTTACGCCATCGGTGTCCTGGAAACGGCACCCGCCACCCCGTCGACGGAGTCCGCGGCCTCCACCTACGAGTGCCACGAGAGCGGCCAGACGCGGCTCGGCGTGCGCGACGAGCAGGGCGACGTGCTCTTCGAGTACGACCCCGATCGGCGCAAGGCGACGCTGTCGGTGCCCGAGGGCGACCTCGAGCTGCGGTCCGGCGGAAACCTCGATCTGGTCTCGGGCCAGGAGGTGCGGATGGTCTCGGCCCAGGGGATCGCCATCGAATCGAGCCGGGAGATCGACCTGCGGGTCGGAGACGCCGGCGCGCGCCTGAGGATGGCGAACGAGGCGACGTCCCTTCAGGGCGAGTCGCTCCGCGTCGAGGCGAAGCGCACCGAGCTGCGTTCCGACGCGATCGAGGGACGGGCGTCGAGCGTCGAGCTCGAGTTCGGACGGCTCCGAACGGTGGCCCGGCGCGTCGAACGGGTGGCCGACACGGTCGTCGAGACCGCGCGCTCCTTCCAGCAGCGCGTGGAGGGGCTCCACCAGACGACGGCGGGTCGGCTGCGCCAGCTCGTCGACGGTGTGGCGCAGCTGCGGGCCGAGCGCCTCAACGTACGGGGACGCCGCGGCGTCAAGCTCGACGGCGAGAAGATTCACCTGGGCTGAGCCCGAATGGAGGACCGACGATGATCTTTTCCGTAGCCACGATGGCGGGCGGCCAGTGCATGGGCTTCCCCGACGTCTGCAAGACGCCGTCGCCGGGCGGCCCGATCCCGATCCCCTACCCGAACATCGCGATGTTGAACCAGACCAACGGGGGCACCTGCGCGAGCAAGCTCAAGATCCAGAACCAGAAGGTCCTGATCAAGACGAGCATGATCACGATGTCGAGCGGCGACGAGGCCGGTTCGATCGGTGGGGTGATCTCGAACATGATCAAGGGGCCCGCGAAGCCGAAGACCGCGAGCAGCAAGCTCAAGGCCGACGGCAAGGGAGTGGTGTACCAGACCTGCATGTTCGGCCAGAATGGAAACAACGCGAACGTGCCGGCAGGCATCCTGACGATGTGCACACAGATGAAGGTGAAGGTGATGGGATGAGACCCGGTCCGGCATGAGCCAATCGCCCACCCATCGCTATCTGGAGGCGCTGGACAACCTCCGCCAACTCGGGAGCCAGTTCTCGCGGGAGAATCCCGTGCTCGCGCCCGAACTCGGCGAGGCGAGCGCGGACCCGGACGTCGAGCGGGTCCTCGAGGGCATCGCCTACGCCTCGGGCCAGATTCGCGGTCGCCTGGACGAGGACCTCGGCGAGTTCGTCCAGAGCTACGCCGATGCGCTCTGGCCCCATTTCTTGCGGCCGGTGCCGTCGATGAGCATCGTCGAGTTCGAGGCGGCGCCGGGCGTGGAGTTGCCCGAGCCCCGACCGATCCCGCGAGAGACCACCCGCCTCGCTACGACACCCGTGGATGGCACCACGTGTTCCTTCCGGACGGGTCACGACGTCTTGCTGCGGCCGGTCGCGGTCGAGTCGGCGCACTTCGAAGACCGCGGCCGCCGTGCCGACCTCGAAGTCGAGCTGTGCCTGCTCGGGGATGTGCCCGTGCGGGCGCTCGACCTCGATTCGTTGCGCTTCTATCTCCACGCGGACTACCCCGCCGCCGCGTCGCTCTTCGCCTGGCTCGTGGGAGGGTGCGACGGCATCAGCCTCGTCACCACCGACGAAGGCGGCCGCGACCATCGCCTCGAGGTGCGCGGGCAGGCCGGCCCGCCGGTGCGTGCGGCCGGCGTGAGCCGTGACGAAGCGCTGCTGCCGTATCCCGCGCGGAGCTTCGACGGCTACCGCCTGCTCCAAGAATATTTCGCGATCCCCCAACGCTTCCTCTTCGTCGATGTTCTCGGCCTTCGCGCGCTCGAAGCGTGGAAGACCGTCGATCGATTTCGGATCGTGTTCCACGGCCGCCAGCGCGCACCCCAGGGCGTCCGCGTCGACGCCGGCACCTTTCGCCTCCACTGCACCCCGGTGGTCAACCTCTTCGAGAGCACGACCGACCCGCTGCTCCTCGATCACCGCGACGCGACGATGCTGCTGCGACCGAGTGGCCTCGAGCCATCGCACTATGAGGTCCACAGCATCGAGCGGGTCCAGGGGCTCCCCCGCCAAGGCGGGCCACGGCGCCACTACGCTCCCTTCGGTGGCTTCCGTTCGGATCCCGAGACCGCGGGGCGTCACTACCAGCTCCGCCGCAAGGTCGATCCCGATGGTTCGGGAATGCTCTCGTACCTCACCGTGGTGACCGAGTCGGCGGGATCTGCCCTCCCGGAAGAGGAGTGGCTGTCGATCGACGCGATCTGCACGAACGCGAGGCTCGGAGAAGCCCTGCGCGTGGGAGACATCTCGGTCGCCACCGAGGACTCCCCGGACTTCGCCGTCTTCCAGAACCTCACGCCCGTGTCGCGTTCGGTGCGGCCGCCGCTCGGGGCCGAGCTGCTGGGCATCGCGACGCGACATTCGCTGCTCCAGTACGCGCCGCTCGCGAGCACCGACTCGCTGCGCACGCTTCTCTCCCTCTACGACTTCCACGCCTCGGAAGACCGCCAGTCCGCACGCGCCCTCGAGCTCCTGCTGCGTTCCGTCGTGTCGATCGAGAGTCGGCCCGAGAGCCGCCGCCTGCAGGTCGCTCCCGTGCGTGGGATGCACACGCGCATCGTCCTCGACGAGTCCGGATTCCTCGGAGAGGGCGGCTTGTTCGTCTTCGCGAGCGTGCTCGAAGAGGTCCTGTCCCTGGCTTCCACTCTCAACGTCTATACGCGTCTCACCGCTGTCGGAGCGAACGAGCGCGAGGAGTATTCGTGGCCCGCGAGGATCGCGAACCGAATCATCCCCTGATCGAGCGGCTCGAGCGCGAACCCCGCCAGTTCAACTTCTTCCAGGCGGTTCGCATGCTGGAACGCGTGTCGGAGGGGGCCGTGCCCATCGGCCATCGCGGGCCCCCGGACCGCGAAGCGGTTCGCCTGCGTCCGTCGGGCTCTCTGGCCTTCCAGTCGACCAGCGTCACCCGCGTGACCCGCCGCGAGGCGGACGGCCCGGATCACCTGCTCAGCACCACCTTGCTGGGACTCTACGGCGCGAGCTCGGGGCTACCCGCGTACTACACCGAGGACATCCTCGGCTACGAGACCGCCAACGCCCCGGATCCGGATCCGGTGCGGCTGTTCCTCGACATCCTCAATCACCGGCTCCTGTCGCTGCTCTACCGGTCCTGGGAGAAGTATCGCTGGGCCGAGGCCTTCCGGGCCGATGCCAGCGATGTGCTCTCCTCGCGCGTCCTCACGCTGCTGGGAGTCGGAGAAGAGGGGATCGCGCGGTCGGTCGGGCTCCCGACGCCTCGGCTGCTGCGCTACGCGGGCTTCATCACCCAGCGGCCGCGGGGAGCCGACGCCCTCGCCGGCGTCCTCTCCGACTACTTCGGAGGGCCCCCAGTGCGCGTGAGTCAATGCGTGCGCCGCTGGGTCTGGCTGCCCGAGCGCGACCGCAACCGGCTGGGCGCGAGGAACTCGCGGCTGGGTATGGATCTCGTGCTCGGCGAGTCGGCGGAGGACGAGAGCGGCAAGTTCCGGGTGCATCTGGGCCCCTTTGGTGAGGAACCTCGCTTCGAGGACTTCCTTCCCGACTCGGAGAACGCCCGGGATCTCGACGCGCTGATCGGTTTGTTGGTGCCCGACCCGCTCACCTACGACGTCGAGATTCGTATCGAGGGACAGCAGGTGCCGGCGGTTCGTCTCGGCGGTGGGGACGACGCCTCTCGCCTGGGTTGGACGAGTTGGCTCCTTTCGGGTCCCGCGGACGACACGGCCGAGATCTTTCCCCCGCCGCAGCCCCGCAAGGCGGCGTAGTAGACTGGACTCCCACCGGCGGGCTCCCGCCGACTCAAAGGAGGCGCACCGCGATGGTTGGCGTCGATCTCAAGAGCCTGCTTCGCAAGCTCGACCCCCTGTGCACCCGCGCGCTGGAAGGCGCGGCGGGCATCGCTGTCTCCCGCGGTCACTACGAGGTGACGATCGATCACCTGCTGTTGCGGCTCCTCGAGGAGCCCACCTCGGATCTCGCCCACATCTTCCCGCACTTCGACGTCGAGGCCTCGCGCGTGAAGCGCGCCGCCGAGAAGGCCGTCGAGGCCCAGCGCACCGGCAACCAGAGCAAGCCCGTCTTCTCGCCGCTGCTGGTCTCCTGGTTCGAGGACGCCATCCTGCTCGGGAGCGTCGAGTACTCCCTCCCGCGGATCCGCTCCGGGGTTCTGATGCTGGCTCTCGCGTCGAAGCCCGGACGCTCCGGGACCGAGGACTACACCGACGATCTCACGAACATCCGCGCCGACGAGCTACGGCGCGAGTTCCTCTCCATCGTGGCCGGATCCGAAGAGGACGAGACTGCGCCGGAAGCCGCCGAGGGCGTCCCGGCCAGCCGCCCCGGCGCCGCCGAAGCCGCTGCGGCGGGCGAAGAGGCCCTGGCGCGCTTCACCTACGACGTCACCGCCAAGGCGCGCGCGGGAGAGATCGACCCGATCGTCGGCCGCGACCACGAGATTCGCCAGATGGTCGACGTCTTGAGCCGTCGCCGGAAGAACAACCCGATCATGGTCGGCGAGGCGGGCGTCGGAAAGACGGCGGTGGTCGAGGGCTTCGCGCTGCGCGTGGCCGAGGGCGACGTCCCGGCGTCCCTCAAGGACGTGCGGGTGCTGAACCTCGACATGGGGCTCCTGCAGGCCGGGGCCGGTGTGAAGGGCGAGTTCGAGAACCGGCTGAAGGGCGTCATCTCGGAGGTGAAGGCCGCCACGATCCCGACGATCCTCTTCGTCGACGAGACCCACACCCTGATCGGCGCCGGCGGCGCCCAGGGAACGGGCGATGCGGCGAATCTGCTCAAGCCGCCCCTGGCCCGCGGCGAGCTCCGCACGATCGGTGCGACGACCTACAGCGAGTACAAGAAGTACATCGAGAAGGACCCCGCGCTCGAGCGACGCTTCCAGCCGATCGACGTGCCGGAGCCGAGCGTCGACACCGCTGTCGAGATGTTGCGCGCGGTGAAGGACAAGTTCGAGGTCCACCACGGGGTGCGGCTCCTCGACGAAGCCGTCGAGGCGGCGGCGTCGCTCGGCGATCGCTACATCAGCGGCCGCAACCTGCCCGACAAGGCCGTGGACCTGATCGACACCGCCTGTGCGCGCGTCTCGATCGGTCAGTCGTCGAAGCCCGGCGCCCTCGACGATCTCGAGCGACGGCTCTACGGCCTCGATACCGCGATCCAGGCGCTTGAGCGCGACGCGGAAGAGGCGTTGGTGGATCGCGACGAGGAGCTCGCGAGTCTGCGCAGCGAGCGCGAGGACACCGAGAGTCGCCGCGCAGACCTGCATGGCCGCTGGTCGCGTGAGCTCGAAGAGGTGGAGAAGCTCCGCGCGCTCTTCGACGAGTTGGGGCGCGCTCGGGGGGGCGAGGCCGAGCCGCCCGAAGGCGAGGAGGCTCCCCCGCCGCCGCGTGAGATCGACGCGATCCGCGAGGACATCGAGAAGCGCACGGGCGAGCTCCGCTCCCTCCAAGGAGGCGACCCGCTCGTGCAGGTGCAGGCCGACGCCGAGACGATCGCCCAGGTCGTGAGCGACTGGACGGGGATCCCGGTGGCGCGCATGGGAGGCGACGAGGTCGGCAAGATCATGCGCTTCGGCGACGAGCTCCGCGAGCGCGTCGTCGGTCAGGACCACGCCGTCGAGGTGATCGAGAAGAAGATTCGGGCCGCGAAGGCCGGCATCCAGGATCCGAACCAACCGATCGGCGTCTTCCTCCTGGTCGGGACGAGCGGCGTGGGCAAGACCGAGGCATCCCTCGCCGTGGCCGATCTGCTCTTCGGCGGCGAACGCTTCATGACGACGGTCAACATGAGCGAGTTCATGGAGTCTCACTCGGTCTCGCGCCTGATCGGCTCGCCTCCGGGCTACGTGGGCTATGGCGAAGGCGGCGTGCTCACCGAGGGCGTTCGCCATCGACCCTACTCGGTGGTGCTGCTCGACGAGATCGAGAAGGCCGACCCCGAAGTGATGAACCTGTTCTACCAGGTGTTCGACAAGGGCACGCTCTCCGACGGAGAGGGGCGCGTCGTCAACTTCGCGAACACGGTGATCATGATGACGTCGAACCTGGCGAGTGACGTCCTGATGGAGGCCTGCCAGGGCGACGAGCTTCCGACGCCGGAAGAACTCGATGCTCTGATCCGGCCCGCACTCCAGAAACACCTGAAGCCGGCGCTGCTGGGGCGGATGACGGTCGTGCCGTTCTACCCGCTGTCGCCCGACGTACTTCGCATGATCGCCGAGCTGAAGCTCGGTCGCGTCGGCAAGCGCCTCGCCGAGAGTCACGGCATGGAGTTCGAGATCGACCCGGCGGCGCGCAACGCGCTGGCCGATCGCTGCAACGATCCCGAGAGCGGAGCCCGCGTGATCGACCACATGATCGATCAGGCGATCCTGCCGCGGGTCTCTCAGCGCATCCTCGAGCAGATGGCCGAGGGCGATCTGCCGAAGAAGCTCACGCTCGGAGTCGACGACGCGGGCGAGTTCGCGTTCTCGTTCAGCGACTAGCCGCCTGGGCCTCGGCCGGGGGGTCGAAACCGCCTCTACAGCGGCGCGCCCCCGAGCTCCGGCTCGATTGCGTCGGCGAGGGCGACCAGATCCGCGATCAGAGGCTCGAGTCGATCGGCCGGGATGTAGTGGAAGAAGGCGTACACCTTGCCCGTGATCGTCACGTACTCGGCGTCGACGGCGAAGGAGCGCAAGCTGTGGGACTTCGAGAAGTCGACCAGTCGCTGGCGCAAGCGCTCGTTGGTGCGCAGAAGCTCGGCGACCTCTGCGGACGCGAGGCGATGACGGAACAGGCGATCGAAGGCCGCGTCGCCCGTCTCGAAGGGGGCCACGTCCTCGATGACGGCGACCGCTGCCGGATCGGTCGAGAGGCTGAGGGCCGGACGGCTCTCGAAGCCCACCCGGATCATCCCGAAGGTATCCGGGCGCACGATCACGCGTCTGCCGCCGATCTGGCCCTTGTAGCGGCCCTGCTGGCGGGCGCCCTGGGGCCCGTCTCGCTCGAGACCGAGCGCGGCCGCGGCGTCCGGGAGCTGGCGCTCTGCGCGCCTCTTGCCGAGGGCCCCGAGGATCAGTGGCAGCAGTACGGCCAGGGTTCCCAGGACGGCGATCCAGGTCGGTGCCGAGCGCATGGCTTCTCCCCCGCGCCGAAAAAGCGCGTCCGGGGGGCCACTTATGGTCCCACCTGCGCTCGGGGCGGTCAAGCGCAGGAATTCTCGAAAAAGTGCGCGGGCGAGTGAAGCACTTCACTCGGCCGTGGCTCGACGGGGTGTAGCCTGCACTTGGTCGCAGGGAAGAGCACGAAGAACGAAGAAGGGAGCTACCTCGACCGCGCCGAATGCTGGATGGACCAGCCAGGCGCCCGCAGTGACTCCCAAGGAGAACCGAAACCGATGGCACTGGAAATCTTTGCGAGCATCAAGGCAGCCGGTACCGACCTCGTGGGCGACGCTACCGAGACCCTCGGAGGCGTGGACGTCTCGAACCACTTCCGCATCTACGAGTTCGAGAACGAGGTGTCGCTGGGAGGCGAGGGCGCCTCGGGGCGCGCAACCAACCGGCGTCAGTACAAGCCGATCACGGTCCGGATGCCCGTCCAGGCTTCGGCTCCCGAGATCTTCAAGGCCTGCGCCGAGAACCAGCCGATCGAGGCCGTGTTCAAGTGGTTCCGCCCGAACGTGGACAGCGGGCAGACCGAGCACTTCTACACGATCACCCTCGAGCAGGGTCGGGTCTGCCTGGCGAAGCAGTACCTGCCCGACACCTCGGATCCGCAGGAACAGACGCTGCCCCCGATGATGGAGGTGGGCTTCACGTTCCAGACGATCCGCTGGGCACATGAGGTGTCTTCGAAGGAAGCCGAGGACAACTGGCAGAGCGGCCAGTCCTAGTCCGCTCCGACGAGCCCCCATGACGAGCGTGGCCTTCTGGCCGCGCTCGTTTCTTTTTGGGGAGCCGCAACGCGGCCCGACTCAGAGCCGGGTCAGGAATTGCAGCAGCAGGTTCACCGGGCGTCCGCCCACCTGGATCTCGGGCTGCACGCGCACGCCCACGGCGGTGAGCGTCGGGTCGTCCGCGTCCTCGCGCAGCTCGACCCCGACGTGGTCGGGCCCCAGCGGCTTCCCGGGTCGCGAGAAGTGCTGCACGACGGCTTCGCGCAGGAGGCCCGCGGCTGCTTCGTGCGTCTGGCCCGCCAGCGCTCCGAGGGTGCGACCGAGAAGCTTCACCAGGCGCGACGCGACGATCTGGTAGGCGAGGGTGACCTGCTGGGCGGCGTCTGCGGTCGCCTCTGTGTCGGGGTAGCGCTCGGGGCTCCGAAAAGTGCGGACGGCTCCGACGAAGGCGACATCGCGTCGATAGACCTGCACCGAGGTGATCCCGATCGCTTCCAGGTCTTCGCGGCGATCGTCCCGCAGGCGACCCGCGAGCGGAGAGGCGTCTTCCCCGGCGCCGATCAGCGCCAGGTCCGGGATCAGTCCGTGCCGAGTCCCCGAGATCTGGACGCAGGCCCGGGTGCGCTCCCAGCTGCGCAGCACCACCGACGCCACGCCCCACGCCGCCGAGACATGCAGTCCGCCGGGGGTCGCCTCCTCATAGGGGACGCCGCGCGTCGAGGCGCCGTCCGCTCCGTAGCGCGCGCGCACCGCGATGCGATCGGCGACGGGGACCCACCAGCGCGCGACGTCTTGTCCTCGCAGCGAACGCCACGCGTCGTACTCGGGACGCTCGAAGCGCGCGCGCGGGGTCTCGCCTTTGGCGAGTCCTTCCCAACTCGGGTCTCCGAAGAACTCGGGGGCCAACCCAGTGAGCACCACGGCCTGGATCTCTTCGCCGGCACCCGCGAGCTCCTGGGCGAGCTTGTGGTCGCGGGCGCTGGCATCGAGCTCGTAGGCGGCGAGGACGAGGTCGACATCGTCTCCGTCGGCCAGCGACGAGATCGCGGCGGCCGCTTCGTCGAGCGGGGCCGCGACCACTTCGATCTCGAGATCCTCGCGGAAGTTGGCGCGCTGGATCAGCCAGTGGAGGCCCGCCCAGCCGCGCTCGAGCGCGCGGAAGGCGGGGTCCGCGAGGAGCGCATCGAGCTGGGCGCTGAGCCGCGCCTCCAGTTCGCTCGTGTCAGCGCCGGCTTCACTGGGCCTGCGGTCTCTTGTCGTGATCGCCGCGACCAGGTCGCGGGCCCGTTCGGCCGGAGCGTTCTCCGAGCGCCGCTGCGAAGCCGCGCCGTCGGTGTCGACGAGGTCGAGGATCGAATCCAGGTCTCCGTTCGACTCCGCGGGCGCCGTCGCGGGGGCATCGGCGGGCGCGCTCGGGGGGGACGGCTGCGAAGCCGGTTCCCCTCCGCCGAGCGCCGCGATCCAGGCCGGCGGAGCGATGCCGTCGGCAGCGCGCGCGGCAGCCTCCGCGTCGAGGGTCTTGTCCGCGAGGCCGCGAGCGAGGTCGAGGACGCGCGACAACGCGGGGACGCGGGCCACCAGCCCACTCGGCGTGAAGTCGCGCCAGCTCTCGAACTGCAGCGAGAGGACGCGATCCGGGCCATCCGCTAGGCGATCCGGCAACTCGACACTGAGTTCGGGCGCCAGCGCGGCCACCGCTTCGTCGAAGCTCTCGCGGTCGATGCGGCGGCGCGGCAGCACGCGACCCGCCGCGAGGTCGGCGACGACGGCGAGCCGGAATCGGGGGGGTGCGGCGCTCATCGGTTCCCGTAGAAAAGGAGCGCCAGTCTATCGGCTTTGGGGAGCCAGCGGCGCTTCGATTCGCACCGCGCGTCGCGTCGTCACCCCTCGTACCCGCACCACTCCCAGCTGGCATTCGGGCCGCAGAGGTCCTGACAGTCCTGGCGCCAGGGCTCGATGGGACAATCGTCGAGCTGCTCGTCGTTCGGAAGCGGAATCGACGGAGGGTCGGCCGGTTCCTCGATTACCGGGGGCTCGACGATCTCCGGCGGATCCGGCTCGCGCGGCGGCGCCTCCCGCGGCGGAGCCGGGCGCGACTCGTGGGAGGGGCGCGACGGCGGCTTCGGCCTCGACGGTCGCGAGGGTGCCTGGGCACTGCTCGGAAGCCGGCCTTGCGGGTTGATGGGCCGAGCCGTGTAGAAGCCATACGGTCCGGGCTCGATCTCGACGGTGCCGGTCTGAAGGACGCCCCGCCGCCGGTACTCCAGCACGATCTTCGGCGCGCCCGGATGCTGAACCACCTCGAGCCGATCGGGCTCGCCCTGACAGGCGAGGAAGGCCATCAGACTGTCCTGCTGACGCAGCTCTTTGTAGATCGCCTGGCCCGGCGAGTAGACGTTCGCGCCGTACACCTTCACGGGACCGTCGCCGACCTGCTCCTGGACCGCGGGCGGGGTCTGGGTGGGCTGAGACGAGGAGCCTCCGCTCCTGCCGCCGCCGGGCGTGCGACACCCCAGAGCGAGCACGACGAGAAGCAGGAGAAACGGGAGGCAGGCGACGCGCAGACGGCGGTTCATCCGCCGGAGCTTACTGCGTCTTCCTGGATTCGCTCGATGGCGCGCTGGATCTGGCGCACGACGGCGTCGCGGTCTTCTTCGCCGAGGCGTGCTTCGAGGGGCGCGAGGGCGTCGGCCCAGCGCGCTTCGCCGAGCCCGCGCGCGGCCCAGGCCCGCACGGTGAACTCGGGCGACTCGAGCAGCTCGATCAGGTGTGCAGCGACCTTCGGGTCGACGCGCGCATTGAGCTGCTTGACGGCATCGACGGCGACGCGCGCGGAGTCGTCGCGGCTCGCGGTGAAGAGCAGCGCCGTGGCGCCCGGGCTGGGGTCTTCCGCCATGCCGGCGATGAGGTCGCGCTTCTCCTTGACCGGGATCTCCGGGTTCTGGATGCGTTCGATCGCCGCCTGATAGAACGGAGCGATGTCCGATCGCGGTTGGGGAGCATCTCCGGACAGGGCCCAGATGATCCCGCCGATCACCGCCAGGCCAGCGACGCCCGCCCCGGCGAGCCAGGGCAGCTGCTCGCGACTCACCGTCGGCGGGTCGTTCTGCGAACGGAATGCATTGAGCAGGGCGGAGCGCATCTCGCCGGCATTGTGGTAGCGCTCGTTCGGGTCGAAGCGACACGACTTCTCGATGACCTTCTGGTAGGACTTCGGGACGCCGCGCGGGAAGTCGAACTTGAGCTCGCCACCCGAGTGGATCAGCGCGCCCAGGTACATCAAGACCTGCTCGCCGCTGGTGGCGTCGACTTCGTCGACGGCGTCGTAGATGGTCTGGCCGGTCAGGATCTGGAACAGCGCCAGCCCCATCGAGAACACGTCGCTGGCAGGGCTGACCATCTCGCCGCGTGCCTGTTCGGGCGACATGTACTGCACCGAGCCGATCGCCATGCCGGTGCGGGTGAGCGAGATCATCTGGTCCTGCTGGCGGGCGATGCCGAGGTCGCTCAGCAGCACCCGGCCATCGGCCATGATCAGGATGTTCCCCGGCTTGATGTCCCGATGGATGATGCCCTGGAGATGCAGGCGCTCGAGCGCGGAGAGCACGTCCAGGAAGATCGGGGTGGCTTCGTCGTGGGCGAGGGGCTCGGTCTCGGAGAGCGGAGCACCGTCCACGTAGGTCATCGTGTAGAAGTGACACTCGGTCGCTTCATCGATCCCGAAGTCGTAGATCGTGATCAGGTTCGGGTGGTCGATGCGCGCGAGGAGCTTGGCCTCGCTCTCGAAGCGGCGGAACTCCTCGCCCTGGGCCGCCTGAGGCTTCAGCATTTTCAGGGCGCGGTTCACCCGAAACTTGGGATCTTCGACCTTGAAGACCCAAGCCATCCCACCCTCGGCGATGAACTCGACTACGGGGTAGGGCCCTATTTGTGTCAACTCACGGGGGTTCATGAAGCCGGACGCTGAGTTGTCGTTCTCGTACTAAGGTCGCCCATTCTATCGACTTCGTTACGTCGGCAAACAGCCACGAAGCGCTGCGCCACGGCGGCAAGCAGGCCCGCCAAGTGGTCGGGCCGACGTCGCTTTCGACGGGCCCAGGAAATTTCGAGGAATCGGGTGTTTTTCACAACGATTGCAGCGAGTTGGAGCCTCTCGTTCCCGCGGGATCCCCATTGACTTTCGGGAGGTTCTCGCGGAAGGTGACTCGCTGCGGACGCCTCGGAAGCCTCGCCCGCGCGGACTTCGACTCCCCGAGGGGAGTCGGGGCCAGGCGTCTGGCGAACCGGGGTCGAGCCTTCGTCACGCGCCGGTCCCGTGGGTTCGGGCGACGCGTTCCGAGCAAGGCAAGGGGAGGGATGCGGGCGGTGAAGCGCGGGGCAGCGGGGTCGGAGCGCCGAGCGGCGCGGGACGCGAAGCGCCTTCTGGCAGGAGCGCTGGCGCTCTCCACGGCCTGGTGGGCGACTGCTTGCGGCGGTCCGCCGAAGCCCGTCGAGTCGTGCCTGACGATCACCTCCGGCACGAACCTGCACACCTACGAGGGGCAGCCGCACAGCTTGCCGCTCTACATCTATGCGCTGAGCTCCTCGATCGAGTTCGAGCAGACCGACATCTCGACGCTGCTGGCCGGCGATGACACGCCCGAGGGCGTCGTCGGCGGTCCGCTCGAGCTGATCGTCTTCCCGGACCAGGTGGTCGAGTTCCGGGAAGCGCTGGATCCGCGCACCATCCAACTCGGGATCGTGGCGGACTACTATCGGTCGGCGAACGACCCGCCCGGGCAGCGCCGGGCGGTGGTGCCCGCGAAGTGCGGCACGTTCGGTTCTCCCGCGATTCGGTTGACGCCGACCGACCTTCTGGTGGAGTAGCCAGACCCATGTCCCAGGGACGGCTGAACGCGATCGCCTGGTCCGAGGGCATGTTCCTCCGACCGCATCACCTGCAGCACCACGACCTCTTTTCCGAAGCACGGCTGAATCACCACCTCCGTGCGATCGACCCCTTCCACTGGGGCGTCCGGTCCTTCGAGATCGACGAGGACGCCCTGTCGGATGGCCGGGTGGTGGTCCTGCAGCTCGACGCGGTGCTGCCGGGCGGGCAGGTCGTCCGCTACCCGAACGGAAATGCCACGGTGCAGGCCCGCGAGTTCGATGCGGGCATCCAGGACCTCGGTCTCCACGTAGGCATTCGCAACCTGCGTCCCACCGAGCCGAACAGCGCCCGCTCCGACGAAGACGCAACCGAGGTGCGCATGCTCGTGCGCACCGAGGAGCTGCCGGACCTCAATCGCGGCGGCTTCACCGCCCCCGTGGAGGTGGGCGACTGGAACGTGCGTCTGTTCTTCGACGGCGAGGAAGAGGAGATCGAGCTGCACGAGACCGTGAGGCTCGGGAAGGTGGTGGCGACGGGCGAGCTGTCGACCCCCTTCGGGCTGTCTCCGTCCTCCGCGCCGCCGCTGCTGGCCCTGCAGGCGTTTCCCCCGCTCTACGACGAGGTGGCGAAGATCGTCAGCCAGATCGCGGCGAAGGTCCGGGTCGTGGCCGGACGTACCGAGACCGTCTCGACGCTCGACCTACCTCGCATGTGGATGCGGTACACGCTCGCGCGCATGACACCGGTGCTACGCCACCTGCTCTCGACCGGCGAGACCCGCCCCTTCGACCTGTATTCCGCTCTGGTGGAGACCGCCGGGGCGCTGTCGGCGTTCCGCCAGGCCGAGGCCGCCGAGCTGCCTCTCTACCGGCACGACGATCTGTCGGGGTGCTTCCACGAGCTGATCGCCTTCCTGGATACCCAGCTCGAGGAGACGCTCCCGGTGCGCTTCCGCGAGCTCGAACTCGGGTTCGACAAGGAGCGGAAGCACTACGCGACCCAGGAACTCAACACCGAGACGGCGGACGCGCGGAACTCCTACTTCCTGGGGGTGAAGCCACCGCCGAACATCGAGGTCGAGGAGCTCGTCGGGTTGCTACAGGACCAGGCGAAGGCCAGCTCGATCACCGGGGTGAAGACATTGGAGATGCTCAACCGAGCGGGGCTGAAGCTCGAGCGGCTGCCCGGGGCCCCGACCGAGATCGCGGCCCGCGCGGGCTACGAGTACTTCAAGATCGACACGGGGGGGCCTCAGTGGAAGCGCGTGAAGGAAGACTTCAGCTTCGCGCTGAGCGTCGGGAAGCTCGAGAACGCGGAGATGCGTCTCTACGTGGTTCTGCCGGAGTCCTGAGACATGGCTGGCTGGAGCCTGGGTCGCGCCGCCGGTGACCTCCTCGCATTCGTCCAGTTGTTCACGCAAGCGCCGGACGATCAGCGTCCCGATGCGGCGGGCGTGCGCGCGCGTCTGCGCGGCTTGCTGGAAGACTTCATGCGCCACCCCGCCGTCCAGGGGGTGTCGCCGGTCGACGTCGAAGAGGCGCGTTTCGCGCTGGTCGCCTTCGCGGATGAGATGATCCTCCGCACGGAGTGGCCCGGACGCGCCGAATGGCTCTCCGAGCCCCTCCAGCTCCAGCTCTTTCACACCAACCGCGGTGGAGACGAGTTCTTCGAGCGGCTCTCGCGGCTTCGCGCTGAACAGACCGACGCGCGCGAAGTCTTCTTCCTGTGTCTCGCCTTCGGCTTCGAGGGGCAGTACGCCGACCGCGAGGCGGAGCGTCGCAGCCTCCTCGGGCAGCAGTTCGAGATGCTGCGGGTCGCGGGACGCGCCGCCGACGTGTCGACCCTGTCTCCGCTGACGCCTTCGGCCTACGAGGTCGAGATCCAACTTCCGGGCCAGCGCAGCGGCTCCATCGCGCGCCCGTTGCTCGCCATGTTGGGGATCACGCTCGGCTTCTTTGCGCTGCTCTTCTTGGGGCTCTATTTCGCGGGCGGGCGCGTGCCCGGCCCTGGAGCCTGACGTGGGATTCCTTCCCGAGAACCGCCAGGCGCGGGTGGGCGTGTGGCTCGGACTCGCGCTGCTCATCGGCATCCTGATCGCGGGCTTCGGCTTCGGCTACTGGCTGGTGCCGATCATCGTCTCGCTGCTGGTGATGCTCGGGCTGTTGGTCTTTTTCCTGCTGCGCAATCTGATCTCGGAAGAGAGCGAGGAGCGGCTCGATCGCGGCTACGCCGACGGTCAACGGGCGCCGTCGGCGCCGGGGCCGGCCAGCGATCTCGCCACGCGCTTCCGGCGCGCCGTCGCCGAGTTGAAGGCGTCGCGCCTGGGACGCGACGGCCTCCATGCGCTGCCCTGGCTGCTCGTGGTGGGCGCACCGGGATCCGGGAAGAGCCAGATGATCGGCGCGTCGAGCCTCGAGCTGCCCGCCGAGTTCGCCCACGTGGCGCGCGGCACGGCCACCCCGGATTGCGACTGGTGGTTCACCAACGAGGCCATCCTGCTCGATACGGCGGGCCGCTACCTCGACTCGGATGCGAGCCCGGATCGCTCCGAGTGGCGCGACCTGCTCAAGCTGATGCGCAAGGCCCGGCCCGGTCGCCCGATCAATGGGCTCGTCGTCACGATCTCTGCGGTGCGGCTGCTCACTGCGAGTGCCGCCGAGCTCGAGCAGGACGCGCGCAATCTGCGCCGTCGGATGAACGAAATCACCGACCTGCTCCGCGTCGACGCACCGATCTACGTCGTCGTCACCCAGCTGGACCGGGTCGAGGGGTTCAACGAGGTGGTGTCGGGTCTGCCGCCGAACCGACTCGTGGAGTGTCTGGGCTTCACCAACCCCGAGCGTCGCTTTGCCGATGCGGGCGATCTCGCCGAGCGTGCCTTCGAGGGCATCCGCGATCGCATCGAGTCGTTGGTCGGTGAACTCCTGATGCGCGAGACCGACTCGCACCGGCGGCGACGCGTGCTCGGTCTGCCGCACGAGCTCGAGGCGGCCTGCGATGCGCTGACGGGGCTCTTGCGCGCGGCCTTCGCGCCCTCCGTCTACGAGGAGACGCCGTTCCTGCGCGGTGTCTACTTCACCAGTGCGCAGCAGGGGGGCGGTACCTCGTCCGCGGTCTTGAGCCGTCTGGAAGGCGAATGGGCGCGTGCCCAGCACGCCGCCGCGCAGAACCAGGGCTGGTTCCTGCGGGACCTCTTTCGCGACGTGGTAATCGGCGATCAGACCCTGGCGATTCCCCACAGCAGCCTGGGGCCGCGGGGCCGCCGCGCGTTGCTGGCCACGGGAGCGGCCCTGTGTGCGGCCGCCGTCGCCGTCTGGTCGGTCTCGGCGTACCGGATCTTCGACCGCCAGAGCGAACTCGTGGATCGCGCGCGGCGCGTGAACGACGCCCCCTCCAGCCTCGAGGCGATCGATCGGCTGCGCCGCTCGATCGGCGGCAGTGACGAAGTGACCGTGCTCGGCAGGGCAGGGCTCGGCCCGACCCTCGACCGCTCGGTCGAAGACGCGCGCAAGGTGTTCCTCTGGGCCTTCGGCACCTACTTCGAAGAGGACGCGAAGAGCCGACTGCGCTCGGAGGTGAAGAAGCTCGATCCCTCGGCCTTCGAGGCCCTGGCCGAGCTCGCTCTCGATCTCAACTGGATGATGACGCGCACCGAGGCGGGCACCGAGCAGCGACCCGGGTTGGTCCGCTACGCGCGCCGCATCGGCCGCAACGAGACCGACAAGCTCGCGTTCACCGAGAGCTACGACGACTTCGTGCGCTGGCTGCCGGAGTCCGAGATCGAGGATCGTCTCGAGAACGAGCGGCGCACGCTGTCGACGGCCTCTTCCACGGTGCTCTCGATCCAGTACCTCGAGCGCTGGAGCAGCGAGAACGCAGAGACGCGTCCGCCGGTGCGCTACGCCGACCTCGGCCTGCCCCGGCCGCGCGAGAGCGTTCGGGACGCCGTGTCCAGCGCCTATACGAAGGCGAGCTGGGAAGGGGTCGTGCGCGGCCTGGTCTCGGGCGTCGAAGAGACGAAGGGCGCTTCCGAGGCGAGCGTCCGCAAGTTCCTGCGTTCCTACGTCGTGGCCTACGACGCGGCCTGGGAGCGATTCCTCCTCAATGCTCCGGTCGAACCCAAGCGCAGCAAGCAGATCAAGGACTCGCCCTATCACGCGCTGCTCGCACGGGTCCGAGACGAGATGAGCGCGGATCTGCCCCGCGCCGGGGACCCGCCTGCGTTCGTGGCGATGCTCCAGGAAGTGCTGCGCACCGAACCGCTCGCGCCGCCCGACGACGAGGAGGAGGCTGCCGAAGAGGAGGCGCCGCCCTGGAGTCGCTACCAGCTCGCCCTCGAGGAGGTGGCGAAAGACGTCGAGATCGCGGAGTCGAGCGGCGAGGACGCGCTGAAGACCGCTCTCGAAGTGGCGGGCGGGGACGACTCGTCCTTTCACCGCGCGCTCGATGTCGTCCGGGAGATCGTCCCGACCGGCGATGCGAAGGTGCGTCGCAAGCTGCGTGAGATCCTGGAGATGCCGATCCTGAACGGCCTGAAGACCGTCCTGGTCGCCGCGACCGCCGAACTCGACCGCGAATGGCGCGTCGCCGTCGCCGGACCCTTCGGCGGTCGTCTCTCCGAGTCCCAGCTCGCCGAGCTCTACGACGAATCCAGCGGCGCGCTGCGGACCTTCCAGGACACCTGGCTCGCTCCGTTCTTCCGTTCCGGGGTCTCGAAGCCGGTGCTCCGCGACCTGAAGATGCCCTTCGGTCCCGCATTCTTGAGCTGGCTCGAAGCGGCTGGCAAGGTGCAGCAGACCCTGCGCGGCGAGGACCGTGAGATTCGCGTGCGGTTGGTCGGAGTTCCTTCGCGGGTGGTCGCCGGTGGCGTGATCGAGAGCAAACGCCTCTTGCAGGTCGACTGCTCGGATCGGCTGCTCAGCCTCGAGTTCCGACCGAGCCGCTCCCACACGATCCCGTGGACTTCGAGCTGCACGGAAGTGAAGCTGCGGGTGTCGGTGCTCGAGTCGGGGCAGGAGCGCGAGTTGCCCGTCCGCACCTGGCGCGGCCCGATGGCGCTCCCGAACTTCTTCCGCTCGGCGGAGCGCAATGGGCCGAACTTCGTCTGGAAGGTCGAGGATGCGGACCGCGGCATCGAGATCGCCGTGCCCTATCGCCTGCGCTCGGGCAGCGCCATCCTCGACATCTCGCACCGCGCGCCGCCGGACTCGATCCGCAGCTGAGCGCACCGGAGGAACTCGTCGGATGCAGCAGAGCCGTTCGCACGCCGCACGTGTGCTCTTTGCGGTCGTCAGCCTCGCCGGAATCTTCGGCGCGTCGGGTTGCGCGAAGCCGCCCGACCCCGATGCCCAGCCGGCCGGGTCGCGTCCCCTCTCGCTGAACCAGTGGCAGCGCGATGGCCTGCACTGCGGACGCGGCGGAGACTGCGTCGACTGGTATCGCTTCGACACGCCGACCGCCGGCAAGCTGCGCGTCGACGTCGCGAAGCTCCAGGACGACGGGGAGACTCCGGTCTTCTCCGTGGTGGTGGGAGACGCGAGTGGCGCGGTCCTCTTCGAAGAAGAGAATCAGGGCCGCACGCGGTTGCTCTTGCGCCATCCCGAACGCGGCTATGCAGCGAAGGGCCGCTACACCCTCGCGGTGAAGACACCGGAGACCGGCTCGGCGCGCTTCGACTACGAGATTCGCGTCCAGCTCGAGCCGAAGCCCGTCGTGCGCAAGCAGGCGCCGCGTTTCCGCAAGGTGCGCGCCTCGCTCCTCGAGATCGAGACCCTGCCCGACGGGCGCGAGGCCGTGTTGCTCGACAAGGGGAAGGCCGCCGGACTCGCGCGCGGGCAACGCGGTCGGCTGCTGCAGGGGGGACGCAAGATCGCCGACATCGAAGTGATCGACGTGTATCGGGACGGGAGTCGCGCGGCGATTCGCGGATCCTCGAGCGGCGTCAACGCATCGACGGTCGCCGAGGTGGACGTTCCTCGCTAGTGGGCAGCCGCGTGGACGGCCTCGGCGACGCGAGGAGCTAGCGTGAAAGCGCGTCTCGTACAGCTCGCAGGCGATCGGAAGGTGCGCAGTGTGCGCGTCGAGGATCGACCGATCACTCTCGGTCGCGATCCGGCCTGCGACGTGCCGATCGCGAGCGAGCGCGTCTCGCGACAGCACGCGCGCATCGAGCTCCTCGGCGGCGTGCACTATCTGGTCGACGAAGGCAGCGCGAACGGGACCCAGCACCGCGGTCGCCCCGTCGAGGGACGCGTGGTCCTCGAGCCGGGCGATCGCTTCCAGCTCGCCGACGAGGTGGCGTTCCGCTACGAGACCGAGCGCGAGATGCCCTGGTGGGCGATCGCCGTCGCCGTGGTCGTCGTTGCCGGCGCCGTCGCCGGTGCGCTGCTGCTCAGCGGTGGCGATCCCGCCTGGGACGAGGCGTTGTTGCTCGCCGAAGAGGCCGTCGCCGCGGACGAGGCCCGCGACTACGGCCGCGCTCACGACAAACTGCGCGCCGCGGTCGGGCACCTGCTGCGCGAAGGGCGGCTCGACGACGTTCCACGCAGCCAGGCCGTCGAGGTCGCGCTCGCGCGCATCGAAGAGCGACTCCAGAGCGGCAAGAACCTCGAGGCGCTCCTCGAACGCTCGGAGCGCCGCAGCGAGCCGGTCGAGATGGTCGTCGAGGGCGAATGCCGGCTCGACGAGGTCTCGGTGGACGGCTTCGATCGCTGCCTCCACGAGCGTGTGGAGCAGATCATGATCGGGCTGCGTCAGGACCCGGGTGGCGTGCCCGACCGCTTCTATGGCGAAGTGGCACGGCGCATGAAGCGCGAGCGGCGCTTCTTGAACAACGCCCTGGGGCGGGGCCTTCGTTACCGCGAGATGATGACCGAGGAGCTGAAGCGCGCCTACATGCCGCCCCTGCTCCACTACCTCTCCTGCATCGAGAGCGGCTACAAGACCGAAGCGAAGAGTCACGCCGGGGCGCTCGGACTGTGGCAGTTCATGCCCGGAACCGCGCGCGACTACGGACTCCGGGTGGGGGGGGCCGGGGACGAGCGCAAGGACCCCCAGCGGTCGACGATGGCCGCCGCGCGCTACCTGCGCTCGCTGGCCTTCGAGTTCGGGGGCGAATCGCTGATGCTCGTGCTCGCCAGCTACAACCGCGGCGAGAACGGGGTGCGGCGGGCGCTGAAGCGCCTCGAGGATCCCTACAGCGACCGTTCCTACTGGGCGCTAGTGGACGCGGGGCTTCTCCCCCAGGAGACGGCCGACTACGTCACCCGCTACTTCGCGGCGGCGGTGGCCGGCGAGGCGGGCCTCCCCAGCGTCGCCTTGTTGACCGCCGCGGGCTACTGAAGCCCCGCCGGTCGGGTATCCTGCCGGGATTCGTACAGAAACCGAGCGCGGGGGCCACTCACTCCCGCAGCGAGTGCGCTCCAGCGAGAGGACGGCTTGGCGTTTCGAGATCTTCTGCGAAAGCTCGGACTCGGCTCCGGCTCCGACGATGTGCAGCACGGCGTGCGGCGGGCCCGCTTGCCCCAGCGTCCCACAGACGCGCCGACGGTCCGGGTCCCGGTCGTGCCGGCGGGGGGGACCGCGCCGGAGACGCCGCCACCGCCCGCCGAAGCGCCGCCGGCGTCTGCGGCCGCGCCCCCGCCGCTCCCCGCGGCTCCGGCAG
>JBCCEW010000022.1 GCA_039030075.1 Myxococcota bacterium
CATCACCGACGGGGCCGGTCGCCGGGAGCTGTGGGTGACCCAGGACGAGGCGCGCATCCCCGTGCGTCTCGAGATCTTCGACCGCCGCACGGCCGAGCGGCGCGTCACGGACTACGTGAACTGGCAGAGCGAGCTACCGATCCCCGACCGCTTCTTCGAGCCCGACCCGAAGGCGAAGCTCGAAGAGATGGACCACCTCGAGTACCTGCGCCGCAGCGTCGACCGCGGCACGGTGGGCCCCGTGCCGGTGCTCTACACGCCGCTGCTCTTCAAGCGCGAGTAGGAGCAGAACGGGACCGGGTTCGCGGCCGGGGTCGCGCGCCTAGGACACCCAGGTAATGTTCGCGTCGGCGATCGCCGGGGTCGACTCGGAGAGCATTGCGAGCTTGCGCGCGATGTCTCCCGACAGCTCGGTGAACACCTTCGCCGTCGGCGAGTCCGGTGCATCGACCACGATCGGGCGGCCGCGGTCGCCGCCTTCGACCACCCGGGGATCGATCGGCACCTCACCGAGGAAGTCGACCCCGAGCTCGGTCGCGGTGCGATCACCACCCCCCTGACCGAACAGGTAGTACTTGCGGTCGGGCAGGTCCGGCGGCGTGAAGTACGACATGTTCTCGACGATGCCGAGCACGGGTACGTTCACCTTCTCGAACATCTTGAGTCCCTTGCGGGCGTCGATGAGCGACAGGTCGTTCGCGGTCGTGACGATCACGGCGCCGGAGAGCGGCGCCATCTGGGTGAGCGTGAGCGCTGCGTCGCCCGTGCCGGGCGGCATGTCGACCACCAGGTAGTCGAGCTCGCCCCAGACGACGTCGGTCAGGAACTGGCGGATCAGGCCGTGCACCATCGGACCGCGCCAGATCACCGGCGAGTTGTCGTCCACGAAGAACCCCATCGACATCAGCTTCATGCCGTGCGCTTCGTGGGGGAAGATCTGCTTGTTCTCGGCGCGCGGCCGACCGTGCACTCCGGTCAGCAGGGGCAGCGACGGGCCGTAGACATCGGCGTCGAGCACGCCCACCGACGCTCCCGACTTCGCCAAGGACAGCGCCAGATTGATCGCCACCGTGCTCTTGCCGACGCCGCCCTTTCCCGAAGCGACGGCCAGGGTGTTTCGCACGCCGGGGAGCACTTCGCCGGAGGGCTCGGGCGTGCGTCCGCGGGTGTCCGCGGTCATCGTCACCTCGACATCGCTCACCCCGTCGAGAGCCGACACCCGCTCCTTCGCCGCGCGCTGAAACTCTTCCTTCACCGGGCAGGCCGGCGTGGTGAGCTCGATGTCGAAAGCAACGCGCGAGCCGTCGATCGCGAGGTTCTTGATGAACCCGAGTTCGACGATGCTCTTGCCGAAGTCGGGGTCGATGATGGGGCGCAGCGCATCGAGCACCGCGTCCTCACTCGGGGACGTGGAGGCCATGGGGATCCTTGGAGGTGGGGGTCGTCGGGGGTAGCTAGCTCGGATCGGGCGCCGGCGTGTCCGGGCCGCTCTCGGGAAGCGTCGGCATCGCGATCAGCGTCGCATCCGGTTTGCCGGTCAGGGTCTTCAGGAACTCGCGGATGGATCGCACCTGAGCGTCGTCCAGCTCCTTGCCGAGCTGAATCGCCGCCATGATGCGGATCGCTTCGTCGAGAGTGGCCACCGAGCCGTCGTGGAAGTAGGGACCGGTCTCGGCGATGTTGCGCAGCGACGGCACCTTGAAGAAGTGCTTCTCGCTGTCGTTTCCGGTGACGGCCGCGCGACCCGGGTCCTCGGTCTCGTAGGCCCGTACCAGGCCGAGCTTCTGATAGAGATTTCCGCCGATCCCGACACCCGAGTGGCAGGTGGTACAGCCGGTGTCGAGGAAGGTCTCGAGACCCACGAGCTCTTCTTCGCTCAGGGCATCGGTGTTGCCGGCGAGGAAGTCGTCGAAGCGCGACGGCGTCATCAGTCGCCGCTCGAAGGCACCGATCGCGTTGGCCATGTTGTCGTAGGTGAGGGCCGTCTCGTCGTCGGGGAAAGCGGCATCGAACATCGGACCGTAGTCGGGGATCGAGCCGAGCACGGCCACCACGACTTCCTCGGACGGCATGGCCATCTCGATCGGGTTGAGCACCGGACCCTTCGCCTGGGCCTCGACATCCGCAGCACGCCCGTCCCAGAACTGCGCGAGGTGGAGCGCGGCGTTGTAGACCGTCGGCGAGTTGCGGTCGCCGCGCTGGCCCTTGTGCCCGGGCGAGGTGGGCTCTCCATCCACGCCGAACCGATCGAGCTGGTGGCAGCTGTTGCAGGAGATGTCGTGGTTCTTCGAGAGGCGCGCGTCGTAGTAGAGCGCCCGCCCGAGCTCGACCTTCGCGTCGGTGATCGGGTTCTCGGAGTTCGGGACCTCGCCCGGAAGCGTTCCGAAGATGCCCGAGGCGCGCGATTGGAGCGCTGCGGCGTCCGGGCCGGTAGGCGCCGGCGGCGGCTCCTCGGCGGGCGGCGGGGCGGGCTCTGGGGCCTCGCTGGAGCAGGCCGTGGCGATGCCGAGCAACCACGCAAGAGCGAGGGCGAGCCCCAGGCGGCCGCGCCTGGCTCCGCTGCCCTCGATGTCCACCGCTTGCTCCCGGTCCGATCGCACGCCTTTTCCCACGATTCCCTCCTGGCTGCTCGACCGACCCCGAGGCCGGTTAAGTGGCTTTCCCCCGAATCAAGACTCGGCCGCGAGTATAGGGCGATGGCCGGGATCGGCCGGGGGCGGAGCGCGCGAACAGCCCTACCCCACCCCGCACCGGACCCGTCCTATCCCACGCCGAACCAGACCGGGTGGAGGAAGCGGAGGCCGACCGTCGCCGCGATCCCGATGCCCACCTCGAGCGGCTGCTCGCGCACGGCGGCCACGACCGCGGCCGGGGTCGGGAGCGGCAAGAAAGGCGTGGCGGCGTGGAAGCGGCCGAAATCGGCGTCGCCCTCGGCCAGCTTGCGCTGGTCCTGGTGCCAGCAGCCGAGTGCCACGAAGAGCGGGAAGCCGCCGAAGAAGGCCAGCTCCGCCGTGTTGACGGCCACCACGGCCAGGTGCAACAACCCGAACAGCCCGAGGCCCATCAGCAGGGGGTGGCGTGTCACGCGCAGCACGCCGCGTGCCTCGGCCGGGCCAGGCAGGAAGGACGTGGGCGCGGGCGAGCGGAGCCCCCCGACCATCAGAGTGAGCGCCAGGCCCATCCCCACGTACATCACCGGGCGCATGCCGGGCAGTCCCGCCAGGGAGCCCAGGTAGGCCCCGCTGTGCCGGTCTCCCAGATAGATCGAGACGAGGGGGACGAAGATCACCAGAGAGACGAGCGAGTAGAGTCCGCGAAAGGGTCCCTCTCCCAGGGCCGCGACCAGGCGGGGTCGCCAACGCAAGCTCGACATTCCGACGTGGGTGATGGCGAAGAGGAGCCAGAGCAACGCGATGAGGGCGGGTGTCGACACGGGACCCCTCTCGCGGGCGCCCGGCCAGTCTACGCGATCGGCGCCCTGCTGCGTACACTGGCGCCCATGCCCCCCAGCACTGCCGAAGTCCACGCCGCCTCGCTCACCAACCCCCACGCATTCTGGGCCCGTGCGGCCCAGGACGTCGAATGGGTGCGCCGACCCCGGTCGGTGTTGAACGACAGCGACCCGCAGCGTCCGTCCTGGTTCCCCGGCGGCATGCTGAACACCTGCTACAACGCCGTCGACCTCCACGTGGTGGCCGGCCGCGGCGCGCAGCCGGCCCTGATCTACGACAGCCCGGTCACCGACCAGAAGCGCGTGATCACCTACGCCGAGCTACAGGACGAGGTCGCACGCCTGGCGGGCGTCCTGACAGAGCTCGGTGTCGAGAAGGGGGATCGCGTCCTGATCTACATGCCGATGGTGCCCGAGGCCGTCTTCGGCATGCTCGCGACGGCCCGCATCGGGGCGATCCACTCGGTCGTCTTCGGTGGCTTCGCCGCCAACGAACTCGCCCAGCGCATCCAGCATGCCACTCCGAAGGTGGTGCTCACCGCATCGTGCGGCATCGAGCCTGGACGCGTGGTGGCCTACAAGCCGCTCCTCGACGCCGCCATCGACGCCTCGAGCGAGAAACCGGCTCGTTGTCTGGTCCTGCAGCGGCCCGAGGAGCGGGCGTCGCTCGTGGAGGGCCGCGACCTCGACTGGGCGACCGAGGTGAAGGACGCGACTCCCGTCGGTGTCACTGCGGTCCAATCGAAGGACCCGCTCTACGTTCTCTACACCTCGGGGACCACCGGTGCGCCGAAGGGCGTCGTCCGCGACAACGGCGGCCACGCCGTCGCCCTCAAGTGGAGCTTGCGCAACGTCTACGGCATGTCGCCCGGCGATGTCTTCTGGGCGGCATCCGACATCGGCTGGGTCGTCGGCCACTCCTACATCGTCTACGCCCCGCTCTTCCTGGGGTGCACCAGCATCCTCTACGAGGGGAAACCGGTCGGCACCCCCGACGCCGGCGCGTTCTTCCGGGTGATCGAGGAGCACGGCGTCAACGCGCTCTTCACCGCGCCGACGGCGCTGCGCGCCGTGAAGCGGGAGGATCCCGAGGCCAACCTGCCCGGCCGCTACGACCTCGGATCGCTGCGCACCCTCTTCCTCGCAGGAGAACGCGCCGACCCTGACACCGTCGGCTGGTGCGAACGCGCCCTCGATGTTCCCGTGATCGACCACTGGTGGCAGACCGAAACCGGCTGGCCCGTCGCCGCGAACTGCATGGGACTGGAACCGTTGCCGGTAAAGCGCGGTTCTCCGACCCAACCCGTACCGGGCTACGACGTGCGGGTCCTCGACGAGGAAGGCGCCGAAGTGCCTCCGGGTACGACGGGACACATCGTGATTCGTCTGCCGCTGCCGCCGGGCTGCCTGCGCACGCTCTGGGAGAACGACGCGGGCTATCAGGCCGGCTATCTCGAGCGCTTCCCCGGCTACTACCAGACCGCCGACGCCGGGCACATCGACGAGGACGGCTACCTCTGGATCATGTCCCGCACCGACGACGTCATCAACGTCGCCGGACACCGCCTCGCGACCGGCGTGATGGAAGAGGTGATCGCCGGCCATCCCGACGTCGCCGAGTGCGCGGTCACCGGCGTCGCCGACCCGCTCAAGGGCCAGGTGCCACTCGGTTTCGTCGTGCTCAATGCCGGGGTCGAGCGTCCGGCCGCGGAGATCGAAGCCGAGCTGATCGCGCGCGTGCGGGAAGAAGTGGGGCCCGTCGCCGCCTTCAAGCGGGCGCTCGTCGTGCCGCGACTCCCGAAGACCCGCTCGGGGAAGGTGCTGCGAGGCACGATGCGGGCGATTGCCGACTCCCAGAGCTATCGCACCCCGGCGACGATCGACGACCCGAAGATCCTCGACGAGATCCGCGCCGCGCTGCGCGAGGCCGGCTACGCCGGCTGAAGTGCCGCCTCGAAGCGATCGAGGAAACGCTCGAGGGTGAACTCGGCCTCGTAACGCACGCGTCCGGCCCGGCCGAGAGCGTCGCAGCGTTCGGGGTCGCGCCAGAGCTCCAGCAGCACGCGCGCGATGTCCGCCGGGTCGAGCGGGTCGAAACACAATCCGGTGACACCCTCTTCGACGGTCTCGCCGGGACCGCCCAGACGCGACGCGGCGACCGCCCGCGAGCGCGCCATCGCCTCGATCGGAACCAGACCGAAGGGCTCGTCGATGCTCGGGTAGATCAGGAAGCGCCCCGCCGCGATGTGGTCGGCGTAGGCCGCGTCGTCCAGGCGTTCTAGCACCGTCACATGGCCGCCGAGGCCGAGCTGTTCCACGCGTTCGCGCAGTGATGCGTCGAAGCCGACCACCCGCACCTGGAGATCCGGCGCCTCCACCGCGGCAAGACGAATCGCTTCGAGAGTGCCCAGAGGGTTCTTCGCCAGTCTCGGATTCGTGACCCAGGCGACGTACGGGGGATCGGCGGGCGGCGCCGGCGCGGACTCGGCAACGGCGACGCCGCACCACAGGGGCTGCGCCGCACACCCGTAGACCCGCTCGACGGCGTCCGCGATGAAATGGCTGTTGCCATAGATGGCATCGTAGCGGGGCACCGCCGCCTGGTCGAGGCGCCGGTCGAGGACCGTTTCCTTCGGACGCCGCGCGGCGACGTAGTTCCGGCGCTCCACGAAGGCCCCGTCTGCCCAGGGATGGGCCTCGGCACCAGCCGCACCTGCCGCCATCAGCGTCGGCAGGGTCTCGGCCGCGTAGAGACGCTCGGGTGGCTCCTCGCAGTACCAGACGCGCCGGGGGCCCGCTCCCGGCGGCCAGGCCCCGGCCACCCACAGCGTCGCGGGGAAGTTGTGGGCCACCACGACGTCGGCATCCCGCGCCAGGCTCGCCAAGCGTCGCGCGCGGAAACGCGGCCGTACCGCGCGGGGCACCAGGCGATCGCTGCGCTTCTCGATCCGATGGACGGGAAGCCCGTCCCACGCACCGTCCGGCCAGGCCGACGCCGAGAAGCGCGCGGTCGCGATCGAGACGGCGTAGCCGCGGGCGCGCAGCCCGCGCGAGATGTCGAGCACGACGTTCTCCGCGCCCCCTCGGCGGTCGAGGCGCGGGTGAACCATCCACACCTGGCGGACGGGCTGCGTGCGGGCGGGCTCGGGACCGGACTCCACCAAGGGTGGTGTCACGCCTGGCGCCCGGTCGCGCGCAACAGCGTCGCTTCGAGGGCATCGGTGCCGCGCTCCCAGTCGAAACGCGCACAGCGTTCCCGGCCTACCTCACCCATCGCGCGGGCCCGCTCGGGGTCGGCGAGTACGCGGCGCAGTGCGCCCGCGAGCGCCGAGACATCGTGGGGGTCGACGAGGTAACCGGTGTGCTCGTCGACCACGATCTCGGTGCCACCGCCGCTCGCGCTCGCGATCACCGGGAGTCCAGAGCTACCGGCCTCGACGTACGAGATGCCGAAACCCTCGCCGGCCTTCCCTGGCGCCGTGCGACCCGAGGGCATCACGTAGCAGTCCGCGGCGCGGTAGTACTCACGGGTGTCGGGGACGCCGCCCTCGAAACGCACCGCAGACCCCAGACCGAGGGCGGCGGCGCGCGCCTCGAGCGCCGCCTGCTCACCCCCCGTCCCGACGATCAGATAGAGCAGATCCGGGAAGGCGTCGCGCAGCTGAGCCATCGCCTCGATGACGCGGACGTGCCCCTTGTTCGCGGCGATCCGGGAAACGGTCAGCAGCACGGGTCGCTCGCCGAGCCCCAGCTTCTCGCGCGCCGCGGCGCGGGCCGACGGGTCGGGGGTGAAGGCCGCGGTATCGACGCCGGGGTGGACGACCTCGATCGGGGCGTTCGGCCGCAGGGTCGCGACGCGGTCGGCGGTGTTCTGGCTGTTGACGACGATCCGGGTCGCGCCGTGCAGGCCGTAGCGACGCCGCACCCGCCAGCGACCGATCGGTCCGCGACGCGTGTGCTTGCCGCCGAGCTCGTGCACCGAGACCACGACCGGCGCGAACGGGTAGGCCACGGGAACCACGCGCTCGAGGAGCCGCGAGGCGCGCGACACGAACACCACGTCCGGTGCGACCTCGCGCAGCCAGACCTCGAGACCCGACGACGAGAAGCCGGCGCCCACCCGCAAGAGCGGCACCCGCTGGATCGGGAAGTCGAAGGCGGCGTCCGCCGTGCGCTCGGCGGGACGGCCCTCGCTCCAGGTGAACAGGCGCAGGTCGTGCCCACGCGCCGCAAGTTGCCGCGCGTACTCGGCGTTGTAGAGCTCGGTGCCGCCCACATCCGGCGGGAATCCGAGCGCCACGAAGGCGATGCGCAGAGCCGTCACGCCGCGGAAGCTAGCAAGCCCGCGTCGGGTTCCGACCCCGCGAAGGCCACCCGGGCCGACACGGACCGGCTAGGACGACGCCGCGTCTCCGGCGCCGGCTCTCGCGGTACCCGCGGCACTCCAGTGCGCTTCGCGTGCGGTCAGGATCCGCTGGAAGCGCGTCAGCTCGCCGTCCGCGGGCCACGCCTGCTGGTGCAGGAGTCGCCCGTTCGGCGTGACCAGAGCCAGCCACGGAAGGCCTTCGGCTTCGTTCAAGTAGGCCTCGGTGCCGCCCCGGGTGTGCCGCTGCAGGAGCCAGGGCATCGTCCAGCCGAGTTCGAAGAGCACGTCGAAGATCTCCTGGTCGGTGATCTCCCCCTGAAAGAGCATGACGACGCGCACGCGGTCCGTCGCGTCGAGGGCCGAGAGCGGCTCCTGCATCTGCGCCAAGAGCGCCCGGTCCAAGGGCATCCCGACGAGCAGCAGGTCGCGGTGAGCGGCGTCGGTGCGCCGGTAGGCGCGCCAGGGCTCCCAGCGCGGGTCGCCCAGCGCTCTCCCGATCATGCGCGTCGCGTTGTCGATCTTGCCGTCGTTTCCTTCCGCCCGAAGCGCCTTCGTCTGCTCCAGGACATCCGTCATCCCGACCGGGACCGAGTGCATGCCGTAGCGCCCGAAGTCGACGCGCAGATGTTCGGCGTCCTCGACGCGCATCAGGAGGCCACGCTGCTGGGCGATCGGCTGCTCGCCTTCCGGCGCCCAGGGTTCATCGAGATGGACGCGGTAGGGCCAGTAGTCGTCGAGGATGGGCAGCGTCTGCGCCGTGACCGGCGCGCCGGCCGGCGCGGTCGCGACGAGGATGGGGGATTCTGCAGGGCTGCAGGAAGCGAGGAGCGCTCCCAGCCAGCCGAGGAAGAAGATCGTGAGCGGTCGCTTCGTTCGAGAGGTCATGAAGATCCAGCTGTCCTGCCGCGAGGGGGAGAGGGAAGCGAGCGAAGGGCCGCCACCCTCGCGGGTGACGGCCCTCGCTACTCCTCGGACTTGCGTGAGCTACGAGCGGTTCCGCCGGCGCAGCAGGCCCAGCACCAGCAGGGCACCCGCGGCGAGCGAGGGGGCAGCCCCCGGCTCGGGCAGGATCCCGCCGACGCTCATGGCCGACCAGCCGTCGGAGAAGACCCCGCCGGTCCCCACCGCACCGCGGTAGGTCGCGGTGGCGTCCGGGCAGCCCACGAGGGTCGGGTCCACACCGTCGGTAGCGAGGCTGATCGGCGTCGGGTTGAGCGCCGTGGCGAGGGTGCCCATCAGCTTGCCGCGACCGTTCGAGACCGTGCCCTTGGGATCCCAGAAGGGACCCTCGTTCACGAGCTGCTCGGCCGAGGTCTCGATGTTCGGACCGACACCGACGCGGGCATCCCCCGTGGCGAAGGCCTCGAGGCCACAGGAATTCACGGCCGGCGAGTCCGACACGGTGAGGGCCACGATCTCGATGCCCTCGTCGCCACCCACGACACCGCAGGCCGCGCCGCAGACGCGGTCGCCCGGCGTCGGCACGCCCGAGCAGGGCGGGATCGCGCCACCGCCGGTGACGTTCACCGCGTCCGCGCCACCCAGCGAGTTCGTGGTGTTCACGATGATCGAGTTCGCCACCGTGCCCCCGAAGCCGTTGCGCATGGTGAAGCCGCGGTTGCCGGCCTCGTCGACCACGGCGGGGTTCGTACCGCCGTCGACGTCGCCGTTCCCGAAGATCGTCAGGTTGCAGATCGACACGTCCGGGACCGGGCTGGCCACGACGTTCGGGCTGTCGTCGCCGTCGAGCTCACCGCCGCGGTCGCCCGAGGCCGCACCGTAGTCGTCGCTGTCGTCCTCTTCGAAGAAGGGCGAGAGCACGATCGCGTTCTGGATGGCGCCGGTGTAGCCCTGGTCGGTGTCGAGCGAGTCGTCGCCGATGTAGGCGAGCAGCACGTTGGTGCAGTCGTTGGTGCCACCGAACCACTCGATGCCGTCGTCCTGGTTGGCGTAGATCTCGATGTGGTCGCAGGTCGTGCCCGAACCGACGCCCGCGAAGGTGATGCCGTTCAGCTCGTTGCCCGCACCGATCTCGTCACCCGCGTGGCGCAGCGAGATGTAGGCGAGGTCGCCCGAGTCGTCCCCAGGCGTGGAACCGCCGTAGAGCTGACCGGCGGTGCCTTCCACCCGGCCGATGCCCGTGCCGAAGCCCAGGTCGTTGGCGAGGTTGGTCGGAGCGAAGCCGGCAACCGTGATGCCACCCCAGAGGCGCACGTTCGCGTCGCCCGCCGTGTTCAAGGGAGCGAGCGGGTTGGTGGCCGGGGTGTCGTCGAGGAAGTTGCCCTCGCCGTCCGCCAGCACCCACTTCCGCGGCAGGCTCGGCGAGCCGCCGGTCATCTCCGGCACGCCGTCGTCGTCGGTATCGACCGCAGCGGTGGTGAAGATGATCGGGCTGCTCGGCGTTCCCACGGCGGTCAGCGTGCCGCCCCGGAAGATCTGCAGCGATCCCGGGGCGCCCGGGTCCGGCGTGTTGAACGGGATGTCTCGGGGCTGGCCACGGACGATGCAGCCCGCCTCGATGGTGAGGCTGCCGGTCACCACGACCGGGCCCTGAAGCAGCATGGTGTCTTCGTCGTCGCACCAGGTCTCGGAGCCGGCGATCGTCCCGGCCGGGACCTCGGTGAGAACGGCGGAAGCGGCCGTCGAGAAGCCGAGGCTGGCGAGTAACACGCCGAGCATCACGGGCGTCTTCTGTCGCATGATGTCTTTCTCTCTTTGGGTATCGATGGGTTTGCTGTGGTTGCGCTCTGCAACAACGTGTCTGCTTGGGTCGGTGCTGCGTGAGGGAAGGACCGCAGGGCGCACTCGGTCTCAGTCGTCTGCCCCCGCTCAGCGGCTCGGAATATGGGCAAGGCCCGAGGCGAATCCGGCTCGTCGGCATGGCGGCCCGATCGCACTTCCATGACGATTCCGTGAGTACCGGGGGTGCCGCGGCGGTCCTGCTCGGGCAGGAACCCGCGCAGCGCTCGACCCGGCGGCCACTCCAAGAGCGCCGCTACTCGACGCCGCCCAGCTCGATCTCGTAGGAGAGCGCGAAGGAGTAGTCGCGGCCCACCTTGAAGCGACGCTCCTCGATATCGACGACGGTCTGCTCGCGGTCGTAGAGGATGGCGCGTCGCGAGTCGGTGAGGTTCTTGGCGCTGCCCTTCACCGTGAAGATGCCGGGGATGTAGGGCACCGCGAATCCCTGGCTCACGACCAGATCGAGCTGGTAGAAGCTGTCCGTGTAGCGGTCGAGCTGGAAGGAGTCGAGCGCACCCGAGCTGTTGAAGTCGGTCGCGGCCGTCGAATCCAGCACGTCGCTGATCGCGAAGATCGACAGCGTCACCTTCGTCAGCCAGTCCGGGTGGTCGAAGCTGACGTCGGCGTTGGCGATCCACTCGGGCTGGTTCGTGAGGCGCCGCGTGCGCTCGTACTCGAAGAACTGCACCTGACCCGCCTCCTGGGGGCGCGCCTGGAAGAAGGGAACCAGCGCGCGGCGCAGCTCCGGCGGCTGCTCCACTTCGGCGTCGATGTAGGTGTAGTTGCCGCCGACCGAGAGCGCGTCGAGCACGCTGGTCACGACGTCGTTGCCGCGGTGCAGGGGCTCGAGGAGATCCGAGAAGACCCCTAGGGTGAGCCGCCCTTCCAGCTCGACGCCCAGCAGGTCGGCGTCCGAGGGGTTGTTGCGGAAGGTCCGGTACGTGTCGATCCCGATCCCGAACGGGTCGCGGACCGTCACGGTCTCGATCGGGTTCTCGATGTCCTTGATGAAGCCGCTGACCGCGAAGAGGTCGCCGTAGTCGTTCCAGGAGTACTCGAAGCGGAGGTCGTAGCTGGTCACTTCCGAAGGCTGGAGCTGGGGGTTGCCGAGCAGGATCTGGTCTTCGCCCGAGCGCAGCGAGGCGTAGTAGCCGAGTTCGCGGAAGGACGGCCGGGCCACGGTCTCCGAGTACCCCCCGCGCAGGACGAGCCCCTCGAGGAAGCCCGTCCAGCCAGCCGCCTGGCTCAGGGTGTCGAAGCGGTAGGTGAAGCCCAGGCTCGGCAGCGTGTAGAACTCGTCGATCTCGCCGTTCACCACCTCGTTGATGCGAGCGGCGTCGCGGTAGTCGACGAAGCCGGTCGCGGGATCGGGCGTCACGGTGATCCCCACGAGCTCGTCGTTGTTCACCAGCCCCGGAACCCCAGCAAAGGCCATCTCGTCCGTGATGCTCGGGTTGTCCAGTCGGTCGAAGAGCACGTACACGCTCGGGAAGATGATCGGCGCCTCGCCAGGCGCACACTGGTTGTCCGGGGTCGGTCTCAAATCGGTACACAACCCCGTGAACGGGTCGTTGTTCGACTCGATCCGCAGCTGCTCGAGGCGCACGCCGCCGAGCAGGTCCAGATCTTCGAAGAAGGTGAACTTGCCGCCGAAGTGACCGGCGAGGATCTCGCGCTCGCCTTCGCTGGTGCGAACGTCGAGGGGCGAGTCCAGCCCGACACCCCGAAAGACGCGTGAGCCCATCTCCTCGATCGTACGGCCCTGGATCGCGAAGATCGTTCCAGCGCCGAGCACTCCAGGCCTTCCCGGGACCGCCGAGAGGGTGTTGCTGAAGCGCGATTCGACGTCGCGCTCGGCGAACTCGTACCAGACGCCCGCATTCAGATTCACCACGAGGTCGGCGAGAGGCTCGAACGCGTACTCGAGATCGGCGCGCCCGAAGATCTGGTCCTCGTCGATCTCGTTGATGCCGAAGACGATGTCGGGCCGCGTCGAGAACTGGCCGGGCGTGAGCTGGTCGACCCGCAAGGGCAGCGACCCGGGCGGCAGAAACTCGATGAACTCGGCGTCGTCGGGCTCGAAGAAGGAGCGGACGTTGAACTGGGTCTCTTCCTGACGCGTGGTGGCGTAGTTGGCGGCCCAGTCCAGGCTCAGCCCCTCCAGGAACGGAATCTCGCCGAGGTCGTGCTCGCCGTTCAGCTGGTAGAGATCGAGCTCGCGCTCGCGGTCGAAGGTGCGCCCCTCGAAGACCGGCGCGTACCAGAGCTGGCCGCGGCCCACCGGGGTCGACGCATCCTCGCGTGCCTGTCCCACCCACTCCGAGAAGGCCACGCGGCCGATCAGCTCCTGGCTGACTGCCTCGTTAGCCGACCGTCCCCTCAACGGCGCGTAGATATCCGCGGGGAAGCGCCCGTTCTCGCGGCGCTCCACGCTCTCGTCGGCGCTCCGTGTCAGGAAGATCGTCGCGTCGACCTTGTGGAGCCCGTCCGTGTCGAGGTCGAGGCCGCCCGCGAAGAACCAGCTGGTGCGCTCCTGGCGCGTGCTCTGGGTGAGGTCCCAGAGCGCGCCGGGGAGGTTCAACTGGCCGAGCGCCAGATCGCCGCTGCGCGCCAGGCTCGGCGGAAAGTCGCGGAAGCGCGCGGGCTCGAAGTCCTGCTGCTGGCCGACCGTGGTCGAAAAGTCGAGCTCCTCGGAGTAGCTCGCCACGAGCCGGACCTCGCGGCCGAGCAGCTGCTGGCGCCCGCCGAGGAACGCGGACACGTCGTACTCGTTGGTGTCCGCGTCGTCGATCGAGCGTCCGATCGGTGACGGTCCGCCACCGCCGCCGTTCTCCTGGTACTCGAGGAACTCGCGCCGCGCGCGATCGTGGTAGCCACCGCCCCCCGACACCTTCATGGTCCAGGTGTCCGGGTAGCCCGACGTCGCGATGTCGACCGAGCCGCCCGACGAGTTGCTCGGCGACTCGGGCGCGAAGGTCTTCGCGATCTCCAGGCTCGAGACGATGTCCGACGGGAACAGGTCGAGCTGCACCGACTGGCGGTCCGGGTCGGGGCTTGGCACCGGCGCCCCGTTGAAGAGGGTGCTGCTGTAGCGCTCCTCGAGGCCGCGGATGATCGCGAACTGGCCCTCGACGATGTTCACGCCGGCCACGCGCTTGAGGGCGTCGGCGACGTCGCTGGCCGCGAACTTCGAGAGGTCCTCGGCGGAGAGGATGTTCAGCAGCTGGTCCGACTCGAGGCGCAGCTCGAGGGCCGCCATGATCTCGCCGACCGTCGACGCCTCGACGACGAAGGCCTCGAGATCGAGCACCTCCCCGCCCCCGGCGGCGTCGGTCGGAACCGGCGGCATCGGGAAGTCGGCGGTGTTGTCGACGCCCGCGACGACCTCGAACCCCTGCATCTTGGACGCCCGATAGCCCGACTTGATGAAGTCGAGGTCGTAGGTACCGGCGGGCAGCGCTCCGAACTCGTAGAAGCCGCCATCGTCGGACACGACGACGTCCTGACGGCGCTCGCTGCCGTCGCCGGTCGCCGGCCAGAGCACGATGATCGTGACGCCGCCGAGGGGGAGACCACTCGCGCCATCGAAGATCTGGCCCGAGATCGTCCCCTCGCCCGCCCCCGGCTCCGCAGAATCGTCCACGCGATCCTGGCCGATTCCGCCGAGCACGTCCTCGAGGTCGGCGTCCTGCGCGTAGCTGGTCGAGGCGCCTCCGATGGCCATCCCGAATGCCACCGCGAGGGCCAGAACGGCGATGCGCAGCGCGCGGCCGAAGGGCGCAACGGAGGGGAGATGCATCGCGGCGCACGCTACCGAGACGAATCAGCGCAGGATCGACGATTGCGTGAATGGCACGAGGCGATCGAGTGACGAAATGTGGGGGATCCGCCGGTCGATGGCGCCGCCGGGGAGCTCTGGCGGCTGTGATACGCTGCGTCGCCCGATGCGCATCGCGTTGTTCGCAAAGAGCAAACGCCGCACCCAGACCACGGGAGCCATTGCCCGCGGCCTGGTGAGTGAGGGCCACTCCCTTCGTGTCATTCATGAAGGAAAGCGGCGCCGCTGGGTCGGGAAGACGTGGGCGCGCCGCTGGACCCTCGCCTCCGTGAAGCGGTTTCGACCCGACTTCGTCTTCATCCACGCCCAGGACGTCGCCGACGCGACCTTCGAGGAGCTCGCCGCGGCGCACCCGACGGTGATGTTTACCCCGGACTGCTGGAAATCTCCGGTGGAGCCTCGGAATCTCGGGATCGCCGACCGCGTCGACCTGCTCTGCACGGTGGCCCGCGGTCAGGTGCCCGAGTTCGAGAAGGCCGGGGTGCCACGCTGCGCCTATCTGGCCGAGGCCCACGATCCGGACATCCACTTCCCCGTCGACGCCGCGAGCGTTCCCGAGACGTTCCGCTCGGAGGTCGCCTACATCGGAAAGTACTCCGCGGACTCGCCGCTCCACCGAACGCGCGGCGAGCTGCTCGGGCCGGTCGCGAAGCGTTTCCAGACCCACGTCTACGGCGTCGGGTGGGAGGCGCTCGGCCTGGAAGCGACCCGACGCGAAGTGTTCCCCGAGCAGTACCGGCAGATCTGTGCGGGCGCCCAGATCGTGCTGGGCTGCGACTGGCGCCACGACGTCGCCTGGTACTTCTCGAACCGCACCTGGTTCACGCTGGGCTGCCGCGGCTTCCTGATCACGAACTACGCGCCTGGCCTCGAGGATCTCTTCGAGAACCACGGCCAACTCGTCTGGTACCGCTCGGTCGAAGAAGCCCTGGAGCTGATCGAGCACTATCGCGCGCGACCCGAGGAGCGCCGGCGCATCGCGGAGGCCGGTCTCGCCTACGTCCGCGAACACCGCACCTACCAGCACTTCGCGCGCGACCTCGTCGACCTCTTCGAAGGCCGGGATCCCGCCTTTCCGCCGCCGCCACGACCCGTCCACCCCGACGGTTCGCCATACTCCCCCCGTGAAGATTCGTGAACGATTCGCGGCGCTGGCCGAGGCGCCCGACGCCCGCCTCGACCTCGAAGAAGGCGCCATTCTGATCGCCGCCGAGGAGTATCCCGAGCTCGACGAGGCCGGGGTGCGCGCCGAGCTCGACCGGCTCGGCACCGAGGCGGCCACACGAATCGCGTCCCAGAGTGATCCCGACGCGCGTGTCGAGGCACTCCACGCCTACCTCTTCGACGAGGAGGGCTTCGCCGGGGCCGAGGCCTACTACGATCCGCGCAACAGCTATCTGAACGACGTGCTCACGCGCCGCATCGGGATCCCGATCACACTGGCGCTCGTGTACATGAGCGTGGGGCGACGGGCGCGACTCGACCTGCGCGGCATCTCCTTCCCGGGGCACTTCCTGGTCCGAGCCGCCGTCGGCGAAGACCGCTACCTCGACGCCTTTCACGGACGCACCCTGGAGATGGGTGAGATCGAGACACGGCTCGCCGCCACCCTCGGCGCAAACGTCGCCCTGCGGCCCGAGATCCATCTGCGCGACGCCACCTCGCGCGAGATCCTGGTGCGGATGCTCACGAACCTCCAGCAGATCTTCGCCCAGACCGGCGACGTCGATCGCCTGCTCTCCTGCTGCGACCGGATTCTCCTGCTCACGCCGCACAACCCGGTCGCCCTGCGTGATCGGGCGCTCGTGTATCAGAGCCTCGGCTGGTTCGCGGCGGCGGTGTCCGATCTCGAGAGCGCCCTCGAGTGGGCACCCGAGGGAGAACTCTCCCTGAGTCTCAGCACGCGTCGCGATGCCCTGCGCTCGCGCATGGGACCGGTGCACTGACCGGTGGGCGCGCGTCTCCGGCAATGGGCGGCCGTTCTCCTGCTCGGCATTGCGCCCCTCGCGCTCGTCGAGGGGGGGCTGCGGCTCTTCGGCTGGCCGACCGAGCGCGTGCGCACCCTCGGCAAACTGCTCAACTTCGACGCGGACAGCTGGAACGGCGCCATCGGCGTGTTCCGCCCGGGCGCGCGCAGCACCGTGATGTGGCCGCCGGAGCTGGCCTACGAAGTGCACATCAACGGCCTGGGTCTGCGTGGCCCCGAGATCGCGCCCACGCCACCCGCCGGACGCCAACGCATCCTCGCCCTCGGCGACTCGATGACCTTCGGGTACTACCTCGAAGAAGACGAGACCTGGCCGGCCCAGCTCGAGGCGCGCCTGCGCGCGACGGGGCAGGACGTCGAGGTGGTCAACGGCGGCAGCGGCGGTTGGTCGATCGAGTCCCACGCGAAGTTCCTCGAAGAACGCGCCCTCTCCCTCGCCCCCGACCATGTGGTGATCGGCTTCTGCGCCAACGACATCGCCGATCTCTCGCGTGGCGGCGCGGTGTTCGAGGGCCAGAAACGTGCGGTCGGCGGTGGCCGCGGCGCATTGACCGAAGCGGTCTACACGAGCGCCACCTACGAGCTGTATCTGCGCGCGAAGGTCTGGTGGAAGCACTTTCGGGAATCGCGCTCGGGCGAGCTCGACCACGCGCTCACGTCGGTAGACGTTCCCCCGGACCAGAGAGACGCGCTCTGGGAGCGCTACGCCGAATGGCTCGACCGACTCCACGCGACGCTCACCGAGGCCGGGATCCCGCTCACGCTCGTCTACATCCCGGACGCCTACAAGCTCGAGAACGACCTGCCGGCCACCGACGCCGAGCGACTCCGTCAGCTGGCCCGTGACCGGGGCATCGGGTTCGCGTCGCCACTCGCACGCTTCGAGGCCAATCCGGACGCGAAGCTCTTCCACCTGCCCCTCGATCCCCATCTGGCCGTAGACGGGGCCGCACTCGTCGCGTCGGCGGTGGAACAGGCGCTGGCCGACGCCGACGACATGCCCGCGCCGCTTCCGCCCGAGGGAGTCGACGGCGAAGACGCGTCCTAGGGCAGCGCGCCCACGCCGCTCGCCTCGACGGCGTCGAGCACGAGGGCGGCATCGAGCCGGTCGCTCGCCGCGGCGTCCGCGAAGTCACGGGCCACCGCCCGTCGGATCTCGTGGGTCGCCGGGTCGTCGAGGCCCAGCAGCGAGATCTGCGTCAGCACGGTGGCGAGTTCTTCGAGGCTCTGGCGAGCCGGGTAGTAGCGGCCATCACTCGCGAGCGTGGCGTAGAGCGCCGCGCCGTCGGCCGGAGGCGCGGGCTCGAGCCCGAGCGGCGCGAACGCTTTTGCGAGTTCGCGGCGTCCCACCGGGCTCGCGATCAGATCGTGATAGCGCCGGACGATCTCGCGAGCGCGCTCGGTGTCGAGCGCGCTGCCCGAGGAATCGCTCGGCCCGCCGATCGCATCCGCGTCGCAGGGGAACCCTTCGGGTGTCAGGCAGCGCACGTAGTTGAGCACCTGCCGCTGGTCCAACACCGGCGCCGGCACCGGCGCGGTGTCGCTGAAGCGCGCCTGGAGCGTCGGCTGCACGTTGCGCTCGGGACGCGGAACGTCCTGGGACGCGTCGGAGATGACGGGACCGCCCGTACCGACCAGATCGGCGAGGCGCCCGCTCCCGAAGTTCTCGAGATCGATCGCGGCCCCGTCCGCCGTGAAGCGCACGGTCTCGAAGGGCAACGGTCCGCCCGGGAACCGCACGCCGCCGCTGCCGAGCGCGAAGACCGGGGCGGCTCCCGCGCCATCCCAGACCGGTCGACTCGAAGTGACGATGTCGTTCGCCACCCAGTCGACGCCGCGATCGGCCACGCGCGTGCCGCTCGGAAGCGCCACGTTTCCGGGCGCGCGCCCCTGGATCACGATCGTCGGTGCATCGATGTCGATGGAGGTCGCAGAGAGATCTCCGACGCTCACGGTGCCGGCGGCTGCGATTCCCAGCGCGCCCGCCGAGGACAGCTTCTCCTGGGCTCCGACGCTCACGTTGCCGCCGCTGCGAATGACGAAGCCGCCGCCGGTGTCCGCGATCGTCGCGGTCTCGGGCACCGTGGCGACCGGCGTCGCCATGTTGAGGGCCACGTCACCCACCGAGGTGATGCCGCTCGACGCGGCGCCGAAGGTGAGGAAGTCGGCATCCGCGTCGAAGGAGGCCAGCGCCTGACCGGCACCCACGTCACCGTGGAAGCGCAGCTCCGAGTCGGTCCCGAGACCGCGGAGGGTCAGCGCACCGGGCCCGCCGATCGCCCCGCGGAAGTCGGCCTGGGCCACCGTCACGCTGTGGGGGCCGGCACCGAAGGACACCGTGTCGACGCCGAGGGTGTCGATCGTCGCGGTCCCACCCGAGTCGCTGCCGATGTCGCCGGCGAAGCCCACGCCGGCCGCTGCGACATCGAGGGAGCTGGCGCCATCGCTAGCGAAGACGCCCGCGTCGGTATCGACGTCGCCCTCGAAGGTCACACCGCCGCCCGCCTGGAGTCGCACCTCGTTCGCGGTGCGGGTCTCCATCGTGACGTTGCCCATGTCGTCCACGACGCTGATCTCGTAGCTGCGCGGGTTGGCCAGGGTCACGTCACCCGCGAAGCGCTGGTTGCCACCGCTGGTCACGTGGGCATTGGTCACCGCAGGACCCGACACGGCGAACGCGGCGAGGCCGTAGCGCAGGTCGCCGAAGCCCGCGCGCAGCTCGGTGCCCTCCTCGGTGCCCCGAATGACGAAGGCCGGGTTCTCGATGAGCTGGAACGAGGTCTCGTCGGGCTGGATCGCACCGAGCACGATCTCGCGTCCCCCGTTATCGAGGACGACATCGCCGGTCGCTCCCACGCCGGCGTAGGAGACCGTCTCCTGCTCGCCGCGGTTCGCCACGAGCAGATCGATGGGCACCAACTGCAGCACGCCGTTGTCGTTCACCAACTGGAAATCGCCCGATCCACCGCTCCCGGCCACCGCCAACGTGGCGCCTCCGTTCGTGCGCAGGGGGTTCGCCTCGCTGCCGACACCTGCCCCTCCCACGGCCAGGAGGGCGCCCACGTTCGCGACATGGGTGCCCGTGCCCTCGGCAAGGACCGCGCCGATGCCGTCCCGATCCGTGTCGGCGATCAGCGCCAGCTGGTTGCCGCCGGCGTCGATCGCGGAACCGGCGCCATCCTCGAGCTGCACGCTGCCGCGGCTCGCGAACCCGCCGTCGGCGCCCAGCTGTACTGCCCCGTTCGCGATCACCACGGTCGGTTCGTCGGCGGGGCCGCTGCCCGCCGAGTCGTCATCGAGGTGGAAGTAGAAGGCGGTCCCGCTCGTCGTCGTGTTCGCCGCCGTGACCCGGGTCGTCTCGGTGCGGCTCTGACCATCGTCGACCACCGTGCCGTCGATCGTGACGACGTCCCCGCCCCCGAGCCCGATGTTGACGTCGGCACCGGCCACCCGCTGGGTCACGTCGAGGATCGCGGCGTTCGTCACGCTGGCGTCGACGCTGCCCGCCACCCCGAGCTCCACACTGGCTCCGGTACCGTTCACCGAGAGAGGCGTGGCGGTGCTTCCGATGCGGGTTCCGAAGAGCTGGAGATTTCCCGCCGTCGTCACGTGGGGCCCCGCGCCCTGGGCTTCGATGGCGCCGATCAGGCGTTCGCCCTCGGACTCGGTGGCCACCGCGCGTGCGTGGGCCAACGTGCCGCCGTTGTCTCCGAGATTCACCGCGCCGTTCGCCACCACCAGGGTCTGGGTCTCGATGGCATCGATCGGCGTTCCGCCATCTCCGTCGCCGACGTCGGTTCGCAGGCGATAGGTGAGATGGGCGTCGCCGTTCTGGGTCACCATCGACTGGAGCGTGTGCTGGGTCGCGGACGTACCGTCCGCGTCGACCACGACGGTGGTGCCGTCGCTGCGGAACGCGTCGAAGTTGCGATCGGCCCGGTCCTGGATCAGCTCGACCCGGTCGAAGGCATTGGCGTCGTCGAGCAGGACCCGGGCGTTCCCCGCGGCCTCGACGGTCGCCTGGTCGACGAAGTCCGCCGGACCAGTGTTGCCCGTCGACGAGAGCAGGAGGTCGTTCCCGGCGGCGAAGACGTCGCTGCCCGTCACCACGACGGTCCCGGCCTGGATCTGGGCGTTGCTGCCGGCGCTCTCCACGTCCTGGACCGACGTGATCCGGACGAGCCCCCCGACCCCGTGGTTCTCGTTGGGATCGGTCGCCGGTGGATCCTGGGTGGGGATGCCGGTTCCGCCGAGGCTGGTGATCGTGCCGCCCAGGAGCACGTCGCCACCGCCCGTCGCGGAGGACCCGGTGCCCGCGCGCGTCGTGACCTGGACGTTGCCGCCGTTTCCGCCAGCCAGCGGCTCCAGCATCAGGCCCGGCACCACGACGAAGTTCGCGTTGCCGCCGGAGACGTCGACGTCGGCCAGCGTGGCGGCGCCATCCTGGGTGTCGAGAAGCACCTGGCCCCCCGCTCCCGCGGCACCGTAGTTGCCATCGCCACCGCGTGCCGAGAGCGCGCCGAGCACCTCGACCTGCCCGCCGTCACCGTTCGCCTCGAAGACGAGGTTGCCGCCGCCACCGCCCTGGCCCGCGAGGATCAGCGTGTCCGGATCCGGCATCACGAGGCTGGACTCGAAGCGGCCTTCCGCGCCGTTCGCCGTGACCGTGCTGGCGGCGTCCACCCGGACATCGCCGGCGTCGGAGAGCATGCTGACCTCCCCGCCGCCGCCGGCCAGACCACCCGGACCCGACACGCTCGCGAGCTGCGTGTCGAAGCCGGACCGGCCGCCGTTCGCGACGATGTCGGTGTCGGTCAGGACGACATCATCGTGGGCTTCGACGCGGACCGACCCGACCGCGGCGCCGGAGAAGGGCGAGATCCCCCCGCCGGTCGCGTTGCCGCCCGCCGACGTCCCGGCCCCGCCGGACGCGTCGACCACCACGGGCCCGGCGCCGCCGACGGTGACCGTTCCCTCGTCCGCCACCAGGCCGGCGCCCAGGAAGATTTGTCCGCCCGCGCCGCCGGACGCACCGAAGTCGCGGTTGGTCGGAGGTCCGCCATCCGGGTCTGGAACGTCCGCGTTGCGGGTGCCGAGACCGTCGCCGCCGCGCGCGAGCAGGTTTCCGGTGACGGTCACCGAGCGCGCCCCGGCGGCGGCCGGCTCGGCGCTGGTGGGATCCGCGTCGGCGATCAGGCTGATGCCGCCGCCGAACCCACCACTCGCGTTCTCCGACGGTCCGCTCCCCGTATCGAGAAGCTGGGCCACGCCGTCGCCACCCGAGACGTCGATGGTGTCCACCGTCACCGCGCCGAGGAACGACGCGACGCTGACGATGCCACCATCGCCGCCGTCGCCGCCATCCGTGAGCGTCGGATCGCTGCTGGTGAGGTTCGTTGCGTTGCCGCCGACGGCCTCGATGGTCCCGACGGTGACGTCGCCCGCGTCGGTCAGGACGGTCACGTTGCCGGCGTCGATCCGGTTCACGACGACGCCGTCCACCACGTCGGTGGGACTGCCCATGGGATCGCTGCCCGACGTGCGCAGCGTGCCGATCTCGATGTCACCGCTTCCCTGCGCGTCGATCTCGATGGCGTTCGCGGCGCCGTCGCGCACGCCCTGGGTCTCGAGGGTGCCGACGCGAATCACCGACGCGCGCGTTCCGTCGGTCTCGGTCCGCAGCGAGGCCGCGCCGCCATCGCTGAGCTGCCAGGTCAGGTCGCCGGTGTCCGACGTGCGGATGTCGATACCGACGATGTCGCCCGGCAGCACCGGGTCACCGGTATCGACGACGAGCAGGTCGAGATCGCGGCCGGGCTGCAGTCGGACGACGCCCACGCCTTCGCCCGCGCCGCTGTCGTTGTTGAAGGTGCCGGTCGTCGTGATGCTCTGGCCGGCCTGCAGGACCAGGTTGGCCTGCGTGCCCTCGATCTCGCTCTCGTAGATCTCGAAGGGAACGACGACGCCTGGCGTGGTGTTCGTGCCGTTGTCGGTCGAGGCCACGAAGCCCGCCAGTCCGGCGTCCCCCTGCAAGAGATTCGCGTCGACGTTCGGAGCGTCGGTGCCGTCGGCGGTCCCGCCGCGGATCACGATCTGGAGCGGGTCGTAGAGCAGGGTGCCGAACTCGCCGTTGTCGGCCCCGAGATCGACGTCGCCGCGCGACACGAGCGAACGCTTCCCCGAGATCTCGGCGAAGCCGCCGTCGCCGGACTCCGCACCCCCGCGTCCGCTCACGGTTCCGTAGAACGCGGTGGTGTCGTCGGCCCAGACGATGATGCGGCCGCCGTTGCCCTCGGAGAGGGCGTCGGCCCGCAGCACGCTGTCGGCGTCGACGTAGGTACGCTCGGCGGTGGGCGTGTCGCCCTGCCCCTGCTGTTCACCGCCCACCAGGATCTCGCCACCGCCGGCGTCGCCGGATGCATCCAGGGTCGCGTCGACCAGTCCGATCGTGTCACCGAGCACGGCGATGCGGCCGCCCTGTTCGCCCTCACCCTCGCGCGACGCGTCGAGACGCCCCGCGATGCGCACCACGCCACCATCGCCGCCCTCGGCATGGATCTCGCCGGCCCGGGTGATCCCGGTGTGGTTCATCGCGAGGGAATACGCATCGCCGGCGGTCAGGTGCACGCTGCCCGTGCTGCCCGCATCGAGGTGACCCGCCTGCACGACGCCGAAGCGATCGGGGTCGGGTGCCGTCGCCCGGTCGGCGGTGATCGACACGCGGCCGTCCACCCGCGCCAGACGCACGGCATCGCCCGCCACCAGCGCGATCATCCCGCCAGGCGCCTCGATGTGTCCGTAGTTGGCGACGTAGCGACCGGCCAGAAGCACCTGCTCGGCGGCGCGAATCTGCGCTCCCGCGGCGACGCCCACCTCGCCCTGGAGTTCGCTGATGCGATCGACGCCAGCGAGGAAGTCCTCGTGGTCGACGTGGCCGGCCGCGGCAACCAGGCTGCCCACGTCGATGATCGCGCGATCGCCGACGAACACGCCCACCGGGTTCACGATCCAGACCTGACCGTTCGAGACGAGCTGCCCGTCGAGGAAGGTCGGGTCCGTCGAAAGCACGTTGTTCAGAATGCGTGCGTGGGCGCCCGGCTGGTCGATCCGCACCGTCTCGTGCACGCCGATGTCGAACCCCGTGTAGTTCACGATGGTCTCGGGCGTGTGGGTCGTGATGTGCGTGAGGTTGCCCTCGCGATGGAAGTCCGCGCTTCCCGAGACGACCTGCTCCCCCTCCGGGCCGGCGAACGCGATGCCCGGCGGAAACACCTGCAGGCACGCGAGCAGCAGCCAGGCCGTAGACCGACGCCATCGGTCCTTCGGGCGGTGGGGCTGGGCGCTCGGGAGCAGCGGGTTCGTGTTCATCGGAGGCTTCCTGGGCCCAGGGTGCGAGGGTTGGGATCGCTCTGGGCCAATCAATGATCGTCCGGGGTCAATAAAGAATGGTGGCCGCGACGTGGCCTCGGGTTTCACCGTCCTCACCGCCGCGAGACGAGAGGTCGTGGAGCACGTGTCCAGCGTCGGCGCGCAGCGTCAGGTTGCGGAGGATCTGCAGCTCGATCCCAGCGCCGATCGACACGAGGGTCTCCTCGGGTTCGCTGGCGAGCGCGTTACTCGACTCGACGTAGGCCGCGTCGCCGAAGAAGCGCAGGATCAGGTCCCAGTCGGGCACGCCCCAGACGTGGGGGGCGCGCACATGGAACGCCCCGAGCCCAGGCAGCTTCGGCGGGTTCGCCGTGTCCGACGGGGCGAAGAGGCGCGGGATGTGGAGCCGGTACTCCGCCGTCCCGCCGAGGAGGTTGTCGCCCACCACCGCCGACTGGCGGTAGCCACGCACCGTGGCGAACCCACCCGCGACCTGTTGGAACTGGGGCACCAGGCGATTGCCGAGGGCCCACTGACCGCGCGCCAGCAACGCGATCTCGTGGGCGAGGGTCGAACTGCCCGGCGTGCTCGGGTCTTCCCAGGCGGCGCGGTTGAGCAGCGGTTCCAGGTAGAAGGCGAGGCTCGCGTCGAAGTTCGCGAGCACGAAGTCGTCGTCGGCAAGCGGCGTGCCGAGCAGATCGAGCTCGGCGGGGCCGGCCACGAAGCGCCCCGTCGCGGGGTCGATGGTATCCCCGGTCGTGTCGCCAGCGTCGGTGTCGCTCCAACCGCCCATCAAGCCGGCGCGCGCGCGCAGCGTCGACGTCGCCGTCTCGCGTTCGACGCGGAGATCCGCGTGGGGCACCACGTAGTTCACGTCGGCCTCGAAGCCGCGCAGCGCGAGCTGTCGACTCTCGACCGAGAGCAGCTGCCAGCGGGCCCCGATCGCCGCGTCGACGAAGAAATCGCCCGACTGGTAGAGCTGACGGCTGATCTCGCCGCCCAGGCTGGCTTCGGACCCATCGACGTCGGTGTTGGTGAAGCCGGTCTCCTCGGCGTCGAACTGGCTGTACCAGCCCGACAGGCCGAAGCGCCATTCCGGTGCTTCCAAGCTGAACGGCGCGACATAGGATCCGACGACCGCGTGCACCCGGTCGAAGTCGCCGGTCGTGTAGTCGAGTCGCAGGATGTCGTCGCGCCCGGTGAGCTGATGGTGCGCGAACCCGAGCCGCTGGCGGTTGCGGGTCGTCGTCGAGGTGCCGGTGTTCGTGTACTGGGCGTAGGCGTACCAGGGCTTGGTCTCGGCAACGCGCAGGTTGACCGCGGTCGTTCCGGTGCGATCGCCCGGGGTCAACTCGGCCTCCACGCGACGTCCGGGGTGACGCGAGAGCTGGGCCGCATAGTCCTCGAGAGACTCGATGCCGAGCAGGCCTCGCGGGCCACCGGGACGCACCGGCGAGCGGTCGCGGATCCAGGCGTGGGCAGCGTGGTTGGTGCGCTCGTTCACCGACAGGCCGCCGAAACGATCGCCATCCGCGACGCTCGTCACGCGACTCACGCGGCCCGTCCAGACCCGGATACGCAGGACCGTGTCGCCGGGAGCGCGCAGGTCGCGGCCGGTCCCTTCCTCGATGTCGGGGACGGAGACGAGAACGCCGTTGTAACCGGCGCGGTTGAAGGTCGCGACGATGTGCTGGTTGATGTGCAGCAGCGCGGACGCTCCGAAGGAAGCCCGCCGCGGCAGCGACGAGAGCCGAATGCGGACGGTGCGGTCGACGGGCCGGGGCGCGATGTAGCCCGCTTCGTCGGCGTGCAGCCCGACCTCGAGGTCGAGCAGATCCTCGATCGGGATATGGCGCGGGTGGTCGAGGGCGTACTCGATCTCGATGGCGCTCACCGGGTACACGGTCTCGTAGGTGATCGCGCGCGCCGGTGACGCCGCGCCGAGGGCGAAGGCGAGACACACGACGAGGGCCGCGCCAGCGCGACGTGCACGCGTCATGGCGACGAGCGGACGCGCGCGGAGACCACACCGCGGGGCAATACGGGAAGATCGGACGGAGATCGGACGGGTCCTCAGGGGGTGGGTCCGCGGGGGTGCCAGAGAGTAGCTGGCCCGTCGCCGTGTGGGGGAATCCCCGGTCGGGTCGGGCTCGAGGCGCCTCGCGGCATGCGAGGACGGGGTCTAGAGCAGCACACCCGCCACGCAGGCCGTGAGGAGGCTGGCCAGGGTGCCCGCCACGATGCTTCGGAGCCCGAGCGCGGCCACCTCGCCGCGCCGGGACGGCGCCAGGCCGCCGAGCCCGCCTAGAAGGATGGCGAGGGATCCGAAGTTCGCGAAGCCGCAGAGGGCGTAGGAGGCGATCACGGCGGCCCGCGGCGACAGGGAGCCCGCCTGGATCTCACCGGCCAGAGACTGGTAGGCCAGGAACTCGTTCAGGATCGTCTTCACTCCGAGGAGCGAACCCACCCGAGCGGCGTCGCTCCAGGGCACGCCGAGCAACCACGCGACCGGCGCCAGGGCCCAACCCAGGAGGCCCTCCAGCGTCCAGTCGGGCTGCCCGAACCAGGCGCCGACGCCGCCGATCCCCGCGTTCGCCAGCGCGATCAACGCCACGAAGGCGAGGACCAGAGCGCCGACGTAGCCGGCCAGCCGCAGCCCCGCGATCGCGCCCTGGGCCGCCGCATCGACGACGTTCACCGAGTCGCTCGGCGGGAGCCCACCGTCGGAAGCCCAGGTCTTCGGGACCTCGGTCTCGGGCACCATCAGCTTCGCGACGAGCACGCCCGCCGGTGCGGAGATCAGACTCGCGGTGGCGAGATGCCCGGCGTACTCGCCGCCGCCGAGCATGCCGACGTAGGCCAGCATCACCGAGCCCGCGACGGTGGCCATGCCCAGGCTCATCAGCGTGAAGAGCTCGGAGCGGGTCATGCCTTCGAGGTAGGGGCGCACGATCAACGCCGACTCGGTCATCCCCACGAAGAGGTTGGCGACCGCCGCGAGGCTCTCCGCCCCCGACAGGCGCAGGGTGCGCGACAGCCCGGCGGCCAACACCCGCACCACTCGCTGCAGCACGCCGACGTGATAGAGCACGGCGAAGCCGCTGCCCATGAAGACGATGATCGGGAGCACGTGAAGCGCAAAGGAGAAGCCCGTGTCGTAGAGCGGACCGAAGACGAAGCGTGCACCGGCTTCGGTGTAGGCCGTCAGCGCTGCCACAATCGCATTCATCACGGCGAAGAAGCCGGCGCCGACGGGCGTCTTCAAGAGGATCAGCCCCAGCACCCACTGCAACCCGATCGCCCATACCACCGTGCGCCAGGCCACTTCGCGTCGGTGGGACGAGAGCGCCCAGGCCACGCCGACGAAGCAGGCGAAACCGAACAGAGAAACCGCGCGCAGCGAGAGATCCGTCACGCAGGAGACTCCCAGGCCGAGACCAGGGCTCGGGTTGCGGCGCTCGGGTCGGGGGCGCCAGCGACCGCTGAGATCACCGCAAAGCCCGCGGCGCCGGCCGCTCGCACGTCGGGAGCCCGTGCTGCGTCGATGCCGCCGATCGCGACCAGCGGGCGCGGCGCGACGGCCTCCACCGCCCAGGCCAGGGCATCCAGGCCGCGCGCGTCGAAGGCATGCTCCTTCGACGTCGTTCCGAACAGCGGACCGAACGCGACGTAGTCGACGGGCTCGGAGACGGTCGAAAGCAGCTGCTCCCGGGTGTGGGTAGAGCGGCCGATCGCGAGCCCCGCGCGCGCTGGTTCGGGAACCCGGTCCGGGGGCAGATCCCCTTGGCCCAGATGCACGGCGTCGGCCTCGGCGAGGAGCGCGAGGTCGAAGCGGTCGTTCACGACGAAGGTCACCGCGTGCGCGCGGGTGAGGTCGCGGATCTCGCGCGCCCAGGCAAGCTGCTGGGCGTCGGTCGCGTGCTTCGCACGAAGCTGAACGACCCGGGCACCCCCGGCGACGGCCGCGCGCGCCTGCTCGGTCGGCGACCCGGGCCAACGCGGATCGTCGTCGGCCAGGACGTGCAAGCCGGAGAAGTCCCGGGCGTGGGGCGCCGCGGCGCTCACTCGCGCCCGGGCAGCGGGATCGCCAACTCGACGATCTTCTTGCGGAGCGTGTTCCGGTTGATTCCGAGCAGCGCCGCCGCGCGAATCTGGTTGCCGTCGGTGCGCGCCAGCGCCGCTTCGATCAGCGGACGCTCGACCCGCTCGATGGTGCGGTGGTAGATGTCCTCGGTCTCGGCGTCGAGCGCCTGCTCGGTCTCCCGGCGCACGAGCTCGGCGAGGTCCGCCCCCGTGTCCGGCGCCGGCGGTTGCTCGATGAACGCGAAGTCTTCGGGCGTCAGCACCCCGCCGCTGCCGAGAACCAGGGCGCGCTTCACCGCGTTCTCGAGCTCTCGGACGTTCCCGGGCCAGGGGTGACGCGACAGGGCCTCGAGCGTCTCGTCGGCGAGGGTGCAGGACCCGCCGGCGAGCTCCTGGCTGTACCGGGCCGCGAAGTGCTCGGCCAGCGCGCGCACGTCCTCGCGCCGTTCGCGCAGGGGCGGCAGATGCATGGGCACCACGCGCAGCCGGTACAGCAGATCCTCGCGGAAGCTCCCCTCTCGCACGGCGGTGTCGAGGTCGCGGTGAGTCGCCGCAAGAATGCGGACGTCGACCCGGGACGAGGTGTTGCTGCCGACTGGCGTCACCTGCTGGTCCTGCAGCACCCGCAAGAGCTTCGCCTGCAGGTCGCTCGACATGTCCCCGATCTCGTCGAGGAAGAGGGTTCCGCCCGACGCTTCGCGGAAACGCCCCGCGCGCGCGGCGACCGCCCCCGTGAAAGCGCCGCGCTCATGACCGAAGAGCTCGCTTTCCAGCAGTTCACGCGGGATCGCCGCCGTGTTCACGGCGACGAAGGGCTGTTCGGCCCGCGGGCTCGCGGCGTGGATCGCACGCGCGACCAGCTCCTTCCCCGTCCCGCTCTCGCCGGTGACGAGCACCGGGACATCCCGCGGCGCCACGCGCCCGATCGTCTTGAAGACTTCGAGCATCTCGGGCGACTTGCCGACGAGGCCTTCCCCCGGGCGGGTGCGACGCCCGACCTCCCGGCGCAGCTGCTGGACCTCGCGCTCGAGATCGCGGGTGCGCAGCACCTTTGTCGCCAGAGCGCGCACCTCGTCCATCCCGAAGGGCTTGACCAGGTAGTCGACAGCGCCGCGCTTCATGGCTTCGACCGCGTTCTCGTAAGTGTTCTGCGCCGTGATGATCACGACCGCGGTATCGACCCGCTCCTCCTGCAGATGATCGAGGAGCTCGAGTCCGGTGAGGCCCGGCATGCGAATGTCGAGGAACGCGAGGGCGTGGGCGCCCGTCCGCAGCGACGACAGCGCCGCCTCTCCATCGTCGACCTCGGAGACCTCGCAGCCGAGTTCTTCGAGAATCTCTCGGAGGACGAAGCGAATCGACGGTTCGTCGTCGGCGATCAGGACGCGTGCGCGGGGGTTCATGCGGAACTCCGTTGGGGACCCACGACCGGGAGCAGGACGCGCGCGCGCGTGCCCCGGTTCGGTTCACTCTCGAGGTGGAGCGTCCCGTCGTGGCGGGTCGCCCAGTGTCGGCTCATCGCGAGCCCGAGTCCGGTGCCCCCGGAGCGGGTCGTGAAGAAGGGAGTGCTCAGACGTGCGAGCACCTGCGACGTGATGCCAGGGCCGTCGTCGATCAACGTCACCTGGACGGTGGGAACGCTCTTGCCGCTCTCGCGGGTGAGGCGGTTCTCGAAGGCCATCCGCGTCTCGACGCAGAGCGTGCCGTCGCCATCGAGCGCCTGCAGCGCGTTGCGCCCGAGGTTCAAGAAGATCTGGGTCAGGCGGTCCGGGTCGGCGCGCAGGTCCGGGATCGACGGGTCGAAGCTGCGATCGAGCTTGACTCCGCGCGCCAGCGGATCCATCGACAACAGCTCGAGCACTTCATCGAGCAACCGGTGAATGTTCACGTCCTCGAGGCGCAGCGATTCGCCCTGGTTGAAGACCATCAGCTCGTCGACCAACGTGCGGATCCGATCGACCTCGCGCACGATCATGTTCGCCGCGTCTTGCAGCTTCCCGGCTTCCGTGCGCGCGGCGATGATCTCCGCCGCGCCGCGGATGCCCCCGAGCGGATTCTTGACCTCGTGGGCGATGCCGGCTGCGATCGTGCCGTAGAGCGACAGTCGCTCGCGCTCGACCGCACGCTCTTCGAGAGACCGCTGCAGGGTTCGATCGCGCAGGGCGAGCACCACCCCGCTCGGGGTTCGGTCCTCGGCCCAGAGCGGCGAGGCGGCCACGTCGACCACGACGTCTTCCGCGAAGCGCCGGGTCAGGAGCTGCTCGTCCTGGACCGCAGACCGACCACTCTCGAAGACGCCGCGTGCCAGCGCTTCGAGCCGTCGCTCCCGGCTCACCCTCGAGAGGTGGGCACCGCGCGACGCCTCGCCCGAGGTGCCCAGAAGCCGGCAGGCCTCGGCGTTCAGGAATTCCACCCGGCCCTCGTGGTCGACCACGATCACGCCCTCGAAGACCGCATCGAGCACGTCTTTCAGGTCGTGGTTCATGGAACGCTCTCACGCCCCGCCGGCTCCTCGGCAGCGCGCCTGGCGGCGGAAAACCGAGGGGACCCGGAACGGGGGCCGAAGGAAGGAAAAAAGGCAGGCCGGACGGCCCCGGATGCGGGGCCGGGGCGGACCGGCGTGGTTGCCCAATTCTTGGGCAGAGTAGCGGCCGCGCCGCTGGGCGCCATCGTCCCCTGGCGGTCGGAGGCGCCTCCATAAGGTGCTGAGTTCGGTAGCTTCTTGGCGTTGTGCGTACCGGAATCACGCCGGCCGAGGCGCTCGAGACGATTCTCCAGCGCGCCGAGCCCCTCACCCCCGAGACGGTCTCGCTGCCCGAGGCCCAGGGGCGGATCCTCGCCGAATCGGTGACCTCAGAGCGGGTGATCCCACCCGCCGACAACTCGGCGATGGACGGCTACGCGGTGCGGGCCGCCGACTGCGCCCAGGCCTCGGCCGACGCCCCGGTCGCGCTGCCCGTGTCCTTCGAGGTGCCCGCGGGCGCCGCCGCACCTCCCACCCTCGAGGTCGGACAAGCCGCCCGGATCCTGACGGGTGCCCCGCTCCCGCCCGGCGCAGACAGCGTCGTGCGGCAGGAAGACACGGAGCGCAGCGGCGACCGCGTCGCCGTGCGGGTCGTTCCGAAGCTCGGCGAGCACGTGCGGCGGGCCGGAGAAGACGTCGATGCCGGGGACGCGGTGCTGACGGCCGGCGATCGCGTCGGCGCCGCCCAGATCGGCATGCTCGCCTCGCTCGGCCGCAGCTTCGTCGCGGTTCACCGGGCGCCGCGGGTCGCCATTCTGTCTGGCGGCGACGAGTTGGTCGAGCCGGATGGCGACATCAGCGGCGGTCGCATCGTCTCTTCGAACTCCTATTCGATCGCCGCCCAGTGTCGGGAACTCGGTGCCATCCCGAGCTACCTCGGCATCGCGCGCGACACCCCGGAAGACCTGGAGCGGTGCTTTCGCGGTGGTCTGCGCGCCGACCTGCTCGTGAGTTCGGCCGGCGTGTCCGTCGGCGATCGCGACTTCGTGCGCGACGTGCTCGAGAAGCTGGGCTGCACGCTCGCCTTCTGGGGCGTTCAGATGAAACCCGGCTACCCCCTCGCCTTCGGCGAGATCGGCGCCGAGCGAGGCGCGGGTGCGGGTGGCCCGCTCGTGTTCGGCCTGCCGGGCAACCCGGTCTCGGCGATGATGACCTTCGAACAGTTCGTGCGGCCGGCGATCTTGCAGATGCGCGGCGAGCGCGCCCTGTTCCGCCCGCTCCTCGAGGTCCGGCTGGGCGAGCGCCTGCGCAAGAAGCCCGGCCGGCTGCACTTCGTCCGCGTCACCCTCGAGAAGGAAGGCGACGACTGGGTGGCCCGCAGCGCCGGCAACCAGAGCTCGGGCGCGCTGCGCTCCATGCTCCGCGCGCGTGCCATTCTGATCTTCGACGCCGAGCTCGAACGGCTCGACGTGGGTGATCGCGCGCGCGTCCAGGTCGTCGACCCGACGGTGCTCGCCGGCGCCGACGGAGGATTCTGAGATGGGCGAGATGGCCTCGAACGGAGATCGATTGCGCAACGTGGCGGGCGCTGTGCTCACGGGCGGCGCGTCCTCGCGCATGGGTCGAGACAAGGCGCGCCTCGCCGTCGGGGGCGTACCTGCCGCGACGCGCGTTGCCGAATGCCTCGCCCAGCTCTGCACCGACGTCGTGATCGTGGGGGGCGATCCGCCGTCGGACGCGCCCGGCCGCCGCGTTCCGGATCCGCCGGGCCCGCGCTGCGCCCTGCGCGGGCTGGTCGGTGCCCTCGACGCCTGCGAGGCCGAACGCGTCTTCGTGGTCGCGACCGACGTCCCGTTCGTTCGCCCTTCGCTGCTCCTCGCGCTGTTTGCATGGCCCGAGGCCGACGCGGTAGTGCCTCGCTCCTCGCACGGTTTACAGCCCCTGGTCGCGCTCTACCGGCGCGAGCCCGTCCTCGAGGTGGCGCGTGGACACCTCGAGGAAGAGCGCCTGGCCCTGCGCCACGTCCTCGACGCGGTGGAGACCCGCCTCTTCGAGGGGGAAGACCTCGCGCGGGTCGACGACCACGGGTTCGCCCTCACCAACCTGAACACGCCGGAAGACCTGGCCCAGGCCGAGGCCGCCCTGGCGCGCTAGCGCCCGAGGATGATCCGGCAGATGGCTTCGAGGCGCTCGAAGGCGCCGTCGAAGCGTTCGCGCAGGGACGCATCGGCCCACTCGACGGCCCCCAGACGCGAGAGCACCGCGAGGGTCTGTTCCGCGGCGCCAGACAGGTCATCCGAAGCGCGCTCTCCCAGATCGTCGAGTGCCTCGGTCACGCCGGTGTCGGCCGCAGCTCCGGCTTCGCGGAGTGTTCCTACGAGATCCCCCAGCAGGCGTCGATACTCCCCCCGCACAGACATCTAGTGGCGCTCCTTCCCCACCGGACTCATCGGCTGCGCATCGCTTCGACGATGTGGGTCGTACGCACGCCTGGAATCACGCGCAGACGCTCGACGCGCCCACCCCAACTCTCGACGTCCTCGCGTCCGACGATCTCGTCGAGCTTCCAGTCCCCGCCCTTCGCCAGGACGTCGGGGCGCAGCTTGCGAATCGCCCGCAGAGGCGTGTCCTCGCCGAACAGGACGACCCAATCGACGCAGGAAAGCGACGCCACGATCTCGGCGCGCTGGCGCTCGGGGATCACCGGCCGCGTCGGGCCCTTCAGGCGCCGCACCGACGCGTCGCGATTCAGGGCGACGATCAGGCGGTCGCCGAACCCACGTGCCTCTTCCAGACTGCGCACGTGTCCGACGTGGAGCAGGTCGAAGCAGCCGTTGGTGAAGACGACGGTCTCCCCGCGGCGCTGGGCCGCCGCGACTTCGTGCCGGGCCCGATCGCGAGACAGCACGCGCGCGCGCGCCGGCCGCACCTCGCTCACAGCGTGACCTCGGGCGCCGCGGGAGCCGCCTCGGGGTCCGGCGCCGGCGGCTCGGGTTCGGGCTCCGCGCCCTTCGGAGGGGACTCGCCACCCGGCGACGCCAACCCGAGTTCCTCGATGCCGCGCCGCACGACCGACGGAAGCCCGGTCACCATGCGAATCGGTCCGGCGTTGAGCGAGCGCAGCGGTTGGGGCCGCGCGGTCGGCGCGTCCCACGGACCGCTGAGTTTGAAATGGGCCGCCACCAAGTTGTTCGCCCCCCCGAGCAGCAGGTTCCCCAGGATCGGGATGCTACCGAGCGCACGGTCGACGGGCCGGAACAAGAACACCACGAGCTCCGCGTCGACACCGTGGGGCTCGTGACCGATGTCGATCTGACCCGTGCCGAACACGCGCACGTCGGGGCCGTCGAATTCGAGGCCATCGGTCTTCGCCACACCTTCTTCGAGGTCGAAGGCGACTTCACAGCGCGTGTAGCGAATCTGATCCCGCCCGCCGCTGAGATCGAGGCTCTCGGTCGACAGCGTCAGCGCCAGGAGAGCGGGCATCTCGCGTTTGACGGTGCCGTCGTACGCGTCGACGGTGGCGCGGCCCGACAGACTCGCCAGCGGGAAGACACCGTCGCGGTGCCGCGCTTCGAGATCGGCGCGCACGTCGACCCGCCCGGTGACGAGCTCTTCCCCGAGCCCTGCCTGGGCGAACAGCGCGGCCGCATCGAGATCCTGGGCCACGAAGGCGCCGCGGTAGGGCAGGACGTCGGCCGTCGAGAGGTCCACCGAACCGTCGCCGACCAGATGTCCCTGGGGTCGGATCGCCGCCTGGACGCCGTCGAAATAGACGCTCGCGCCCACACCGCGCACGCGCGCCTGGACCTTCTCGTGGGACCAGAGGTCGGTATCCCAGGGACCGATCTCTAGCGTGCCGCGCGCCCACACGTCCCCTCGGATCGGCGCAGGCGTGCGCTGATTGCGGTCCGGCGCCCTGGCGACCAGGCGGGCCGTCAAACGCATCGGGTCGTCGTCCCAGATCAACGTGCCGCGCAGCGGCACCTCGGCCCAGGTGGCGCGACGGATCTCGGCCACCAGGTCTTCGCCGCGCCCGTCGATCCCGACCTCGACCGAACGCAGCGGCCAGAGCACGAGCGGGTGGGCCAGGTGATCGAGACGCACTTCGAAATGGGGCGGTTCGGCTTCCTCGCCGGGCTCGGGCTCGAACACCGAGATCAACAGAGGCAACCCCGCCAGCAAGACTTCGTCCCGCACGGGAACCCGGTTCGCGAGGTCCGAGTCGAGCAGGTGAGAAACCCCATCGAAGTCGAGATCGAGAATGGGGAGGTCGAACCCATCACGCGAGCCGGTGAGACCGCGTACTTCGAGGCGATCCCCCGCCAGGCTCGCCCGCATCGCAACGCGCTCGAGGGCGTCGTCTTCGTCGAGCGCGATTCGCAGCTCTTCGAGACCCGCCTCGAGCCGGAAGCCCTCGGGCAGGTGACCGGACTCGCCGGTGAAGACCTGCTCCCAGCGCGCGAGGGTCTCCTCGCCCTCGGCGCGCATGTCAACGATGCGGCCTTCGCCGAGCGCACCCAGCAGGTCACGGGCGTCTTCGAAGGCGGCGGCGTTTCCGGTCATGGCGACGAGATCCTCGACGGCGATGTCCGCGAGCTTCGCGCGCAGGGCAAGCGCCGCCTTGGGGTCCACCGGCCGCGAAAGGCTGCCACTCACGTCGACGTCGATCGCGCCACTGCGCAGACGCACTTCCTCGAACTCGAAACGGTCCTCGTCGAATCGAATCGTCGCCTGGCTCGCGATCCGCGGTGCGCCCCAGAGCGGCGTGTCGACCCCGTCTTCGACGAGGGCGAAGTCGCGCATCACCCAGTCCACCTGGGCACGGGCCGGGCGATCCGGAGTCGCGCGCAGATCGATCACTCCGTCCAGGCGACCCGCCGGTCCCATCGTCGCCGCCCCGAACCAGCTCGCGGCCCAGCCCAGATCGAGCCCGTTGGCCGTGACCTGCAGGTCGAGGTCGTCCGGCTCGTCGAGCGTCGCCTCCCACTCCAGGGCGCCGCGCTGGGCCCCCTCCCCCACGACCCGCATCCGGGCGACCAGCGCGGTCTCGGCCCGCAGCTGGCGGTAGTCGAGCTCGGCTTCGAGATCCTCTGCCGAGAAGGTGCGGGTCGCGCCGGTCTCGTCGGCCCAGATCACCTCGATCCGCCCGTCCCGCAGGCGCAGGTGGTCCGCGAGGTGCGGCCCGCGGAGGAGTTCCCGGAGCGCAAATTCCGGAGCCACGTGCTCGGCGTGGTCCTCCTCGCCACCGGTGTGCGGCTGCGGGTCGGCGTTCGGGAGGTGGATGCCCGAGGCATCGCCCCGCAGACGCAGCGTGACGCCTTCCAGCTCCAGCCGGGAGAGCCGCACGTTCCCCATCAGGCTGGCGCCCAGGCTGAGCCGCGCGCTCGCCCGCTCGACCTGTAAGTCCCCGTTCAAGAGGGACATTTTCCCCGCCTCGAGCTCGATGGGCAGGCCCGGACGGACGCGCAGGCTGTCGATGTTGCAGCGCGCGCCCGTGGCCTGGGCCACCTGTCGCTCGACCTCGCGGCGCAGCTGCTCGGGCCCCAGGGTGGACGCGGCATAGAGCCCGGCCACCAGAGAGGCGAGCAGTAGGAGGGCCGCCAGACCCCAGCGCCATGCGCGTCGCCGGCTCACGATCCCTGCAGGGATCTCGAGGCCGCCCGACCCCCCCTAAATGAAGGTTCTTCGATGTGCGTCAACGGCTCGATCCTGGGCCCCTGCCTACGGATTGCGGCGCGGGGCGTACCCCCCAGAGCCGCCCCAAGGCCCCATTCTCCCTAAAGAAATTCGTCGTACCCGTCGAAACGGCTTCCAAGTGGAGAGGAACCCAGTCGGCCTTCGTCCGGCCGACCCGAGGGAGTGTGCGTGGGTATGGAGAATAATCGATCGAAGACGATTCGGAAGAATCGCGTGCGCGAGCTGCGAGAGAACCGCCTGATGACCCAGGCGCAGCTGGCTCGCAAGGCCAAGGTTGCTCTCCGTACGATTCATTCCGTCGAGAAGGGCATGAACTGTCGGATGGACACCAAGCGCAAGATCCTGCTCGCGCTCGGTCTCCGCTTCGAAGACAAGGACCAGGTGTTCCCGCCCGCTCACGTGTTCGCCGACGAGCCGTCGTCCGAACCGTCGACGCCGCAGAACACGCCGTCGTACTAGTCGCCTAGCGCGCACTCGGCGGCACACACCGCCGAGCCGTGCGTTCTCGCGGCACACCACGAACGGGGTCCCGTCCACGGGACCCGACGCCACCGATCTCCCTCGCAGCCCAGCGCGAGCGGGTTTCGGTACCATGGCGTTGGGACGCTCTCCGGGCGCCTGATCCGCGATCGGGCGCGTCTTCCTCGGCGAGCGTGCGTCTTCCCGACCGCACCGCGCGGACCCGAGAGGACGTCGACGAGTCGCATCCCACCCACGCTCGGAGGCCCGCCCGATTCCGGACCGGATCACACTGCTGGCAGACGTCGCCGAGATCGTCGCACGCTCGCACGATCTTCACGAGACGCTCGGCAATGTGGTCGATCTGGTCGGCAAGCGCCTCGATGCGGATGCCTGCTCGATCTATCTGGTCGAAGCCGACGTCACGCAGCTCACTCTCTCGGCGACCAATGGGCTGCACCGCGAGTCGATCGGCCGGGTCCGGCTGCCGGTCGGTCAGGGACTGGTAGGGCTCGCCGCGGCGCAACGCTCTCCGGTGGTGAGCGACGACGCGCAGACGCACCCGAGCTACCGCTACTTCCCCGAGACCGGTGAGGAGCGCTTCACGTCGCTGATGGCGGCTCCGCTGCTCGTCAAGAACGTCACCGTCGGCGTCCTCGTGGTGCAGACGATCGAGCAGCGGCGCTTCGAGCCCTTCGAAGTCGACGTGCTCCAGACCTGCGCGCAGCTGATCTCGCCGGTGGTCATGAACGCGCGCTTCCTTTCGCTGGTCGACCAGTCCGAGGAGGCCCTCGAGCGCGACTCGGAGGAGCTCGCGGCCCACGGGATTCCGATCGTGCGCAGCCCCGCCCCGCGCCCCGACCAGAACGTCGAGTTCAAGGGCCTCGGGACTTCGCGAGGCATCGCGATCGGGCGCATCTACCGGATGGAGAATCCGCTCGATCTGGCCCAGCTCGAGTACGAGCCGAGCGCATCCGCGGACGCCGAGGAGCGCGACCTGATCCAGGCGATCTCGAGCGTCCGCCGCGACCTCGACGACAACCGCGAAGAGCTCGGTGACCGCTTCGGCCCCGAGTTCTCCGCCGTCTTCCACACCCACATCCAGATCCTCGAGGACAAGGGCTTCGTCTCGAAGCTGCGCGACGAAGTCGGCCGCAGCGCCAACGCCCGCGTGGCCCTGCAGAGCGTGCTCGGGGCCTACCGGAAGACCTTCAGCCGCATCGAGGACGCCTACTTCCGCGAGCGGATGAGCGACATCGAGGACATCGGCCGGCGCGTGATGGAGCAGCTCCTGGGCGATCGCGCCCAGCGCCCGCGCATGGAAGACGGCGCCATCGTCTTCGCCGACAACATCCTGCCGGGTCACTTCGCGCGCCTCGACCTCGAACGGGTCGGCGCCATCGTGTCCGAGCACGGTGGCTCGACCTCCCACGGTGCGATCTTCGCCCGCACCCTGGAGATCCCCGCGGTGACGGGCGTCTCCGGCCTGGGGGAGAACCTGCGCCCGGGCGAGCTGGCGATCGTCGATGGTGGCGAGGGGACGATCTTCCTCTCCCCCGACGAGCACCTCATCACCGAGTACGAGCGTGCCCGCGAGCGCTTCGAGATCGCGGCAGAACACCTGGACGCGCTGCGCGAGGTTCCGGCCGAGACCCGCGACGGACGGCGCATCGCACTCACGGCGAACTGCGGGCTGGTCAGCGACCTGCGTCTGGTGGAGCAACACGGTGCCGAAGGGGTCGGGCTCTTCCGCACCGAGATGTTGGCATTCGCCCATCGAGGGTTCCCGGAAGAGGAAGAGCAGGAGCAGCTCTACGAACGGGTGGCCGGCTTCCTCGCGCCCCGCCCGGTCACGTTCCGAACCCTCGACCTCGGCGGCGACAAGGAGGTTCCCAACCTCGCCCTGCCCTACGAAGAGAACCCGCAGCTCGGTTGTCGCTCGATCCGCTTGAGCTTCACCCACGAGGAGTCCTTCCGCGCGCAGCTGCGGGCGATCCTCCGGGCGAGCGCGCGCGGCAACGTGCGCTTGCTGCTGCCGATGATCTCGTCGGTCGGGGAGCTGCGTCAGGCGCGCGAGATCGTGAACGACGTGATGGACCAGATGCGCGCCAAGGGCACCGCCTTCGACGCCGACATCCCGGTCGGCGTGATGATCGAAGTTCCCTCCGCCGCCCTGATCTCCGAGTCGCTGGCGCGCGAATGCGACTTCTTCAGCGTAGGGACGAACGACCTCACCCAATACACCCTCGCCGTCGACCGTGGCAACGAGCGCATCGCCCACCTGTTCGATCCGTTGCACCCGGCGGTCATCAGCCTGGTCGATCACAGCGTGCGCGCGGCGCGCAAGACGGGTATCCCGATCTCGATCTGCGGCGAGATGGCGAGCAACCCGCTCGCGGTCCCCATCCTGGTAGGACAGGGCATCGCCGAGCTGTCCGGACCACCGAGCGCCGTCCCGATCGTGAAGGAGATCGTGCACGCCCTGGACCAGGGCGAGGCCGAAGCCGATGCGCGCCGCGCACGCGATGCGAGCTGCGCCTCGGAAGTGCGCGCCATCGGCGCGAGCAGACTCCGAGAAGCCGGACTCCTCGACCATCCGGATCTCGGCCCGTGGCTGCGCCGCCAGGTCGAGACCGCCCTCCGCTGAGTCGCATTCAGCCGAAGCGAGCGATCAGGGCGATGCCGATCACGGTCAGCACGGCGCCCCACACGCGCGCTCGCCCCGGTCGTTCCCCGAGCCAGACGATCCCGAGGCCGACGGCGAAGAGCACGCTCACCTGGCGCACGGCCACGACGTAGCTGGCGAGCGCGCTCTCGTAGGCCCAGAGGATCAGCGCGTACCCCACGAACGAGATCGCCGCGGCCATCGCGGCCGTCCGCAGTTGGGGTCGGATCTCGGCGCGCAGCCTCGACCAGCCCATTCGTCTCACCACCAACACCGTCAGGAAGGACGCGTCGAAGGCGTGGTAGAGCAGCGAGTACACGATCGCCCACGGGAGCGGCCCCGGGTTCTCCGTCTCCCCGAGCGTGTGCATCGCGTGCTTGTCGAGCAGCGAATACACGACGGTCGCACCCAGGGTCAGATAGGCGAAGCGCGCGGCCTGGCTGCGCAGCGCGCTGCCGCGGGTCTCGGGTCCCAGGTGGACGCACCAGATGCCGAGCACCACGACCGCGATGCCCAGAGCTCCACCGAGACGGATCTCCTCCCCGAGCAGCGGCACCGCCAGGAACGGCAAGAAGGCGGGTGTGGAGCGCGCGATCGGATAGACGAGCGAGAGGTCCCCGCCCTCGTACGCGCGCGCCATCCAATACATGTACGCCGAATGGGCGACTCCCGTCGCGCCCATCGTCACCCAGACCTCGGTCGGGACGGAGGCCCAGGGGATCCAGGGGAGCGCGAGCCAGAGGCCGGTGGTCCCGAGCACGACTTGGAGCCAGTTGAAGGCCAGCGGGTGGCCGCTGCGCTTGATGGTCGCGCTCCAGATCGCGTGAAGCGCCGCGGACGCCAAGACCAGAGCGAAAGCGAGGGGCGACAAGCGGCAAGCCTACCGCGTCCGCGCGAGACGCCTCGAAACGGTGGCGCTGGGCTCCGCGACACCGCCCGCGAGCCGCTCGACCACCCTCAGGCCCCGTGCTACCCCTTCGCCGTCCCAAGGGGCCGTCCCGCCCTCTCACCTCCCGCCCGCGTCCTGCCCCTTCCGAGGGCGCCCCTGGACGCCGTCGGAGCCCACCCAACCATGGCAGAAGCTGCCCTTCCGTCCGTCAGCCAGCGGCTGCGCGGCTACTTGGAATTGACCAAGCCGCGGATCCTGGTGCTCGTGATCTTCACGGGGCTGCCCGCGATGATGATGGCGGCACCGGGCTGGCCGCCGGCGGGGTTCGTCGTCGCGACGCTGCTCGGCATTGCCCTGGCGGCTGGCGCGGCCAACACGCTCAACTGCTACCTGGAGCGCGACCGGGACGCGCTGATGGAGCGCACCCGCACCCGTCCGCTGCCCTCCCAGGACATTTCGCCTCAGTCGGCCCTGGCCTTCGGGCTGGCGCTGTCGGCGATCTCGACCGCGCTGCTGTGGACCATCGCCGGGCCGGTCGCCGCCGGGCTCGGGGTCGCGAGCATCCTCTTCTACGTGTTCGTGTACACGGTCTGGCTGAAGCCGCGCTCCTCCTGGAACGCGGTCGTGGGCGGCGCCGCGGGCGCGGCTGCTCCCCTGATCGCGGACGCGGCCGTCAATGGCCACGTCGGAGCCGCCGGCTGGCTGCTCTTCGCGATCATCTTCTTCTGGCAGCCGCCCCACGTGTGGGCCATCGCGCTGTTCCGGAAAGAAGACTACGCCCGGGCGGGCATCCCGATGCTGCCGAACGTCATCGGCGACGAGCCGACGCGCTGGCGGATGCTGCTCTACACGATCGCTCTGGTGCCCTTCACGCTGGCCCCGACGGCGCTCGGGCTGCTGGGAACCCCGTACCTCGTATGCGCCGTGGCCCTGGACGCATGGTTCCTGTGGCACGTGGTGCGGGTCATTCGTGAGCGCAATGACGAGGCGGCGCGCCGCGCCTTCCACGTCTCGCTCGGTTACCTGTTCGCCCTGTTCCTGGCGATGATCGTCGATCGGGTGATCGCCTAGCGCGATCTACCCGGGCTTCGGCCCGGGCCCTGACTCGCGGACTAGGCGTCCTGCGAGCCCTCGGCGCGCTTGCGGCGCTTGAGGGTGGGAGTCTTGCGACCTCGCGGCGGAGCCGTCCGAGGGGCGTTCCGATCCTTGAGGCGGAACGGCGGGTAGACGGGCACCTGCACCATGACGGTGGTGCCGTCGGGCCGGGTGAGTTCGCGCTCGACCATCTTGATGGGTTCGAGCGCCTCGCCCTCGATGATGCCGTTGCCCACCGAAGTACCGACCTCGGCTTTCGCGGACCCGCCCGCGGATGTCTCGGCGGGCTGCTTCGTCTCAGACTTCGTGCCAGACGTCTTTGCGCCGGCCGTCTCGCGCTTGGCCATCGCTGCACCTCCGCTCTCGGCTCGCCCCCTGTCCGGTGGGTCGAGGTTCCGGGCGGATCGGAATCGGGCTCCTGGCCCCCGGGGAGGTCCGGAGCCGACGCACGCCGCCTTCGCCTTCCGAATCGGCGGATCGAGGGGCGCGCAGGACCCCGAATCCCGAAAACCATGGCCGAACACGAATCTAAAGCGAAAGTACTCGGCAAAAAACAACCCGCTCAAGGCGGGTTTTTGATTTCGTGATGATGTGGAGATAGTAGCACGGGTTCCGGTTTTGTCAAGCCGAAATTCGAGGAACCCGGAGGATTCCTCGAAACACACCTCAGGACGGCGAAAAGAGCCCCGAGAGCGCGCGAAAAGCGGCTTTCAAACGAGGTTTTCTAGCCGACCACGTTGACCAGTCGCCCGGGGACGATGATCACCTTCTTGGGCTCGCGTCCGGCCAGGTGCCGCTGGACGGCCTCTTCCCCGAGCGCCGCGGTGCGGATGGCATCCTCGTCTGCGTCCGCAGGCACCTCGATCTCGCCGCGGCGCTTGCCGTTTACCTGGATCGCCAGGCGTAGGGACTCCTTCACGAGCCGGGACGCATCGGCCTCGGGCCAGTCCGCGAGCGCCACGCTCTGGTCGTGCCCGAGGGCTCGCCAGAGCTCCTCGGCGAGGTGTGGCGCGAAGGGCGACAGCAACCGCACGAACGCATCGGCCGCCTCCTCGGGCAGGGCCCCGTCGCGGGTGATGTCCCGCGCGAACACCATCAGCTTCGAGATCGCCGTGTTGAAGCGCATCTGCTCGACGTCTTCGCTCACCCCCGCGATCGTTTCCGCGGTGAGCCGGGCCTGGGCATCGCTTCCGGGCCCGGGAACGCGCGCGGCCTCGTCCTCCTCGCCGGTCACCAGCCGATGGGCGCGCTGCAAGAACCGGTGCAGGCCCGGGATCGCCTCGTCGGACCAGGGCGCGCCCTTCTCGAGCGGGCCCATGAACATCTCGTAGAGCCGCATCGCGTCCGTGCCGAAGCGAGCCACCACCTCGTCCGGGTTCACCACGTTGCCCCGACTCTTCGACATCTTCTCGGTGACCGTCTCGAGCAAGAGGTCCGCTTCCGGGTGGTACGGATCCTCGCCCTGCCAGCGCACATCCCCCGCATTGAGCCAACGCTCTTTCAGCTCGCGGTCGTCGCTCTGGGCGCGCGCGGTCTCGCCGTCGGTGCGAACCTCACTCGACGCGAAGCGCGTCGGGGCGGCGCCCGGGTCGTCGGCCAGGTTGTCGTCGTAGTACCGGTAGCTGTAGCCGAGCACCATGCCCGGGTTGAGCAGCCGCTGGAAGGGCTCCTTCGTGTGCACGAGGTCGAGGTCGTAGAGCACCTTGTGCCAGAACCGTGCGTAGAGCAGGTGCAAGACCGCGTGCTCGGCGCCGCCCACGTAGAGATCGACCGGCATCCAGTAGCGCTCGGCCTCGGGCGAGAACGCCGCCGCGTCGTTGCGCGGATCGCAGAACCGCAGGTAGTACCAGCAGCTGCCCGCCCACTGGGGCATCGTGTTGGCGTCGCGCACCACCGGGGCGCCGGTCTCCGGGTCGACGGTCTCGAGCCATTCCTTCGAGCGCGCGAGCGGCGGCTCGAATTCGCCGGACGGCTTGAAGTCCTCGAGTTCGGGTAGCAGTACCGGCAGGTCGGACTCGGGCACCAGCGTGGTCGACCCGTCCTCGCGGTGCAGCACGGGGAACGGCTCGCCCCAGTAGCGCTGCCGGCTGAAGAGCCAGTCGCGCAGCTTGTAGCTGACGGCCTTCTCGCCGCGTCCCTCGGCCTCGAGCCACTCGCACATGCGCGTCTTCGCCGCGTGCGTGTCGAGCCCGTCGAGGAAACCCGAGTTCACGGCCTGGCCTTCCCCCACGAAGGCCTCCTCCTCCGCGTTCCCGCCGTCCACGACCTCGACGATCGGCAGCTCGAAGGTCCGCGCGAACTCCCAGTCGCGCGTGTCGTGGCCGGGAACGGCCATGATCGCGCCCGTGCCGTAGCTCGCGAGCACGTAGTCGGCGATCCAGATCGGAATCGGCTCGCCGCTGACCGGATGTACCGCGTGCGAGCCGGTGGCGACCCCGGTCTTCTCGTGGGCATCGGCCATGCGCGCGCGCTCGCTGCGACGCGCGGCCTGCTCGACGTAGTCCTCGACCGCGCTGCGTTGCGCATCGGTCGTGATCTCGGAAACGAGCGGGTGCTCCGGGGCCAACACCATGTAGGTGGCGCCGAAGAGCGTGTCGGGACGCGTGGTGAAGACGTCGATCTTCGCGTCCGAGCCCTCGATCGCGAACGCGATGCGCGCTCCGACGGACCGCCCGACCCAATCGCGCTGCATCTTCTTGATCGGCTCGGGCCAGTCGAGATCGTCGAGGTCCTCGATCAGTCGGTCGGCATAGGCCGTGATCTTGAGCATCCACTGGCGCATCGGGATGCGCACCACCGGGTGGCCGCCCCGCTCGCTCTTGCCATCGATGACCTCTTCGTTCGCCAGCACCGTGCCCAGGGCCGCACACCAGTTGACCGGGACCTCGGCGAGGTAGGCGAGGTCTCGCTCGTAGAGGCGCCGGAAGATCCACTGGGTCCACTTCACGTAGCCCGGGTCGGTGGTGTCGATTTCCCGCGACCAGTCGTAGTCCAGGCCGAGGCTGCGCAGCTGACGCTTGAAGGTCTGGATGTTGCGCTGGGTGGTCTCGCGGGGATGGGTGCCGGTCTCGATCGCGTACTGCTCGGCCGGCAGGCCGAACGCGTCCCAGCCCATGGGATGCAGCACGTTGAAGCCACGCATCCGCTTGTACCGGGAGATGACGTCCGTGGCGATGTAGCCCTTGGGGTGCCCGACGTGCAGTCCCGCGCCCGAGGGATAGGGGAACATGTCGAGCACGTAGTACTTTGGCTTCGACGCATCGAGTTCCGTGCGGAAGGTCTGGTTCTCCTCCCACCAGGCCTGCCATTTCGCCTCGATCGCCGCGTGGTCGTAGGGCATGGTCGCGGGAATCTAGTGGATTGGGCTTTGGCCCGGGAGTCGTCTCGGGAGCCTGCCGGGTGGCCTCGCGGGACTTCTGGCAAGCTTGGGTGGTGAGCGAGTCGTCCCTCCCGGCACCGATCTTCATCGTCTCCGATGGCACCGGCGATACCGGCGCCGCCGTCGCCCAGGCCGCCCTCGCCCAGTTCCAGTCGAAGGGGAAGCTGCGACGCTTCGGCGGAATCCGACAGGCCTCGCTCGCCCGACGCGTCGTGGAGGAGGCCGAACGATCGGGCGCCCTCGTGATCTTCACCCTGGTCGATCGGCGCGTGGCCCAGGGCTTGATCGAAGAGGCGACGGCGCGCGGCGTCCCGACCCTGGACGTCCTGGGCGGAATGATCGCGAAGATCGCGGAGCATCTCGGCGCCGAACCGCGCTCCCAACCCGGACTGCTCCACGGCTTCTCCGACGACTACTTCCGCCGCATCGAGGCGGTGGAGTTCGCCGTTCGGCACGACGACGGAGCCAACCTCCACACGCTGTTTCGGGCCGATCTGGTCCTCACCGGGATCTCCCGCACCTCGAAGACCCCGCTGTCGATGTATCTGGCCCAGCGCGGCTACAAGACCGGCAACGTGCCGATCGTGCCCGGAATCGAGCCGCCTCGGGAGCTCCTCGAGCTCGACCCGCGCAAGGTGTTTGCCCTGAGCGTCGACCCCTCACTGTTGCTCACGATCCGACAGGCCCGCGTGCGCAGCCTCGGTGCCGCCCCGTACAGCACCTACGCCGACCCGGAGAATCTGATCGAAGAGGTCCGGCGCGCCCGGCGCCTCTACCGGGAGCAGGGCTGGCAGGTCGTCGACATCAGCGGCCGCGCCGCCGAGGAGAACGCGTCGCGCATCCTGCGCCTGTTCGAAGCGGACGGCTGAGGTCGCGTCAGCGCAAGGCCGACGCGGAACGCGGGCGCAGGATCGAGTAGAGCGCCGGCACCACCGTCAGCGCGCCGAGCATGTGGAGCCCCATCAATAGCGCGAGCAGAGCGGCCATCTCCGCCTGGAAGCGCAGACTCGCGAACGCCCACACCCCTACGCCGGCCACGATCGTCATCGCGGTCAACCCGATCGCGACTCCGGTGGTCGAGAGCGCGCGGCGGATCGCGGCGTCTTCGTCGAGGCCGGCCGCGACTTCGAGGCGGACCCGATCGACGATGTAGATCGCGTAGTCGACACCGAGCCCCACCCCGATCGCCTGCACCGGGAGGGTATGGAGGTTGAGTCCGACACCGCGTACGGCCATGAACGCCAGGGACGCGAGCGTCACGGTGGCGAGCTGGAAGGCGAGGATCCCGCCGCTCCAGGCGGAGCGATAGGTCAGCGCATGCAGCACGAAGATCACGACGAGGATCAACGAGAGGTTCGCCAGGTGGCTGCGCTCGACTTCCGCGTTGATCGCCGCGAGAGTGCCGAGGCTGCCTCCCGCTAGCACGAACTGGACGCCCCGCGTCCAGGCCTGGGTCGGGCGGAACGCCGGAGCGGGATCGACCGCGCGCGCGTCGGCGACGATCAGCTGGTCGGTGTCGACCACGACCGCCCGGACCCCGAAAGCGGGGTCCGACCACCAGCCGTCCACGTCTTCCGCCCCCCAGTCGCGCAGAGCGACGGGCCAGCGCTCGGGCGCCAGGTTGGCCGCATCGAGTGCCGCCACCCGAAACTCCTCCAACCATTCCGGTTGGGCGTCTCCGGAAGCGGTGGTGCCCACCGTGTCGCTTGCGTCGCTTCCGCGCACCGACACGCGGAGGTCGTGGGCGCGGGTCGGCAGCAGCGGACCGATCGCGTAGTAGAGCCCGTCGAGCAGCCGTTCGCGGTCGAAGAAGCCCGCGTCGGTCGCGCCGCTGCGACGCTCCAAGCGCAGCTGCAACTCACCGGGCGCGCTGGCGGCGATCGCCGCCTCGGCGGCGATGATCGCGCGGTGGATCGTCGCGCCGCGGTGGTCGCGGTAGCGGAAGACGGCCCGGGCGTCGCGGCCATCGTCGGAGAGCACCGAACGCATCGAGCCCGGCGGCGCATTCTGGCGTAGCTGGAAGATCAGGCTGCGCGTCGTGCCCGGATCGTCGGGCACGAACCGCCACTTCGGGTCGCCGTGGTGCTGTCGCTGCCAGAGCTCGGCGATCGCCGGTGCGATCGAGACGCTCCCCGACAGCGCCGAGTCGCGGGCGAGTGCTTCTTCGAGCGCTTCGATCGCGTGCAGCGCGGCCGGGTCCACACTCGCGTGAGGCCGATCGCCGTCGAGGTAGACCTCCAGGCTGTCGACCCCGCCGAACCGTTCGGCCAGAGCGGCCGTCGCCCGGTTGAAATCGTGATCGGGCCACAACAGCGGCGTTCCCGGCGCAGCCTCGCCGATCTGCGAGCCCGTCGCGACGACCCACGCAGAGACCACGCAGACGACGAGGCTGGTACCCGCCACGGCGAAGCGGCCCAGCGGATGCGTCGCGATGCGACCGAAGCGTGCGAGCCCGTAGCCGAGCCATACGGGTGACGTGTACTCGGCGCGTCGCGGCGGCGGCAGGAAGCAGAGCAGGACGGGATGCAGGATCTCGACGGTCACGACGATCGCCGCCACCCAGAAACCGCCCAGCCAGGCCAGGTCCTGCAGCTGGCGGATCGTCGTCAGGCCGATCACGGCGAGTCCGGCGACGTCGGTGAGGACGCCGAGGGTCCCGGGCACCAGGAGATCGGCGAGTGCACGCGTGGCCGCGCGATCGCGCGCCAGACGCGTGTCCTCGGTGCGCGGCCGCTCTTCGGCGTAGACCTCGAAGAAGCGCTCGGCCATCTGCACCGTGTGAGAGACCGCGCGGGCGGTGATCACCATCGGCACCACGAGCCACAGCGGATCGAGGTGGATGCCGCTCCACGCCGCGAAGCCCAACCCCCAGACCGCCGTCGTGCCCGCCGCGACGGCCGGGACGACGACACCGTGCCAGCGTCGGAACGTGAGCCACAGCAAACCGAAGATCACGAGCAGGCTCGCGGCGATCAGCCCCAGGATCTCTTCGACGTGCAACAGCACCCAACCGCGCGCGATCGGCGCACCCGACACGTCGATCTCGAGATCGGGAACCTGCGCTTCCCAGCGCGCCTCGATTCCGCGGACGTGCTCGAAGACAGCGCGCACCGCGGCCTGGTGGTCCATCCGCTCGCTCACGAACCCCGCGGCGACGAGCGCCGCCGATTCGTCCCGCGAGACCCAGCGCCCGACGAGCTGCGCGGCATGGCGCCGCACCCGCTCGCGCAGCGCGGCCAGCTCGGCCTCGGTCCGGGGGGACCCGCGCACCACGGGGTCCACGGCGAGTGTCCCGTCCGCAGCGATCTCGAACACCCGGGTGTTGGGGTGGGTGAGAGAACCGACGCGCTCGTGGTGCACCGGATACGGAGCGTAGGCGCGGTCGAGCTCGCGCCGAATGGTGGTCGGGTCTTCGACCCCTTGCTGGCGGAGCGTCGCCCGTTGCCGCTCGCGCGCCTCGCTCTGGAGATCGAACCCCTCGCCGTCGAGCTCCCGGGTGATCGCAGCCAGCGCGTCGATCACGTCGGGGCGATAGATCGTCCCGTCCGGGACGCGCACCACGAGCGCCACGGTCTCCACACGACCGAAGACCGGTTCGAAGCTCTCCTGAGCGCGCAAATACGGGTGGTCGGGGAAGCGGTCCTGGGCGCGCGAGTCCACCTCGAGCCGCGGACCGGGCCACGCGACACCGAAGAGCGACGCGAGGGTGCCCGCCAGCGGGAACGCGAAGAAGAGCGTGGACACCGCGAGCACGCAGGCGATGGGGCGCCGGTGCCGGGTGATCGCCTCCGCGAAGCGCTGGGTCCTCGAGCGCACACGGAGCGCGGCTGCGCTCGTCCCTTCCCCCATGGGCGACCGCAAGATAGCGCCGGGAAGCGCCGTCAGGCCGCATGGAACCCGTCGCTCCCGGTCAGCTCATGGCAGGGCAGCGCGCCAGGAAGGCCGCCGGCGCCACGACCGCGGCGCCACGGCGCTTCGCCCGCTCGGCGAGGCGGCGATCCGCCGTCACCACGGCCACCTCACCCGCCGGTCGCCCCGAGAGCCGCCGCAACAACCAGTCGTCGGCACTGGGTGCGAATACCGAGCGGACGCGGCGCGGCGCCTCGGCATCGTCGGCCGCCGGGTGTGCGCCGTCGAACACCACCCAGAGCTCCGCCCCGGCCGCCTCGAAGCGGGCGACGCGACCGAGCAGCTCCTCGCGAAAATGCGAACGCCACCAGCCCTCACGCGAGCGCCCGGCGAGGAGCCCCACGTTGAGGACGTTGTAGCCGTCGATCAACCAGACCCGGGGCTCCTCGGCGCCGAGTTCGGGTGCATCGGCCCCTCGGATCGTGTCCATCCCGGGAACGTAGTACGGGCGTTCGCGCGTCTCCGGGGGGGCGGCGGACAAGTGCCCCGCCCACAGGAGCCCGCCCGCCACGAACAGGAGCACCAGGCCGAGCGCCTCGGCGACCTCCTGGAGGAACCGCCGCCCGCGGGCCAAGCGCCTTGCGGGAGGCTGCGGGGCGCCGATAGCGGCGGCCTGAGGGCGGGGAGACGCTTCGCGCCTCGCGCGGAGGGGAGCGGCGGTCGGCAGGGGGGCACGGGTGCGGGACGGGCGAGGGGCCGGGGGCGGTGTCATGCGGTTCTCCGGGTGCGGCTGTTTCGGGGGGGGAACCTCAGCGTGGGGTGCGGCCGTGACGGATCCGGTCACCCGAGGACCGCGGGCGGGGTTGCTGCCTTCAGAGCCGTGGCCTACGCACCCCGGTATGGCGGTACGCGTCGCGCTCGTGCAGATGCAGGTCGACCCCGATCCGCGCGTGAATCTCGATCGCGCCCTGGCCGAACTCGAGCGGGCAGCGCGCGAGGGCGCCCAGCTCGTCTGCCTCCCCGAGCTGTTTCGCTCTCTCTACTTCTGTCAGGAGGAGAACCCGGCCCACTTCGACCTGGCCGAGTCGATCCCGGGCGAGAGCACCGAGGCGCTCGGCAAGGCCGCCGCGGAACACGGCGTGGTCGTGGTCGCACCGCTCTTCGAACGCCGGGCCGCGGGCCTCTACCACAACTCGGCGGTGGTGATCGATGCGGACGGCCGTCCGCTCGGGACCTACCGCAAGATGCACATCCCCGACGACCCGCTCTACTACGAGAAGTTCTACTTCACGCCGGGGGACCTGGGCTTCCAGTCCCACGCGACGCGCCACGGGCAGGTCGGGCCACTCATCTGCTGGGACCAGTGGTTTCCCGAAGCCGCGCGCATGACCGCCCTCGCGGGTGCCGAGTTCCTGGTGTACCCGACCGCGATCGGCTGGCAGTTCGACGAAGGCGACGCGACGGATGCGGCGCAGCGCGACGCGTGGGAAACGATCCAACGCAGTCACGCGATCGCCAACGGCGTCTTCGTGATCGCCGTGAACCGGGTCGGCACCGAGGGCCCGATCCGCTTCTGGGGAAGCTCCTTCGTCGCGGATCCGTTCGGCCGGGTGCTGGCGCGCGCCGGATCCGACGGTCCGGAGACGCTGGTGGTCGATTGCGACCTCGGGGACATCGAGCGGGTGCGACGCGACTGGCCTTTCCTGCGCGACCGGCGCATCGACGCCTACGCGGATCTCGACCGCCGCCTCCGGGACTGACGCGCCATGACCGCGCCGGACGCCGCGCGCCCGCGCTGGCCCGCCGAATGGGAGCCGCACCGGGCCACCTGGCTCGGTTGGCCCCACAACCCGGACACCTGGCCCGGCCACCTGGAAGACGCCCGCGACGAGTACGTCGAGATCCTGCGGGCGCTGCAGGGCCGCGAGGCGATCGAACTCGTCGTGCCCGACGAAGCAACCGCCGATGACGTCCGCCACCGACTGCGCCGGGCGGGCGCGGATCCGGAAAAAGGCATCCGCTTTCACCCGATCCCGACCAATGACGTCTGGTTCCGGGACACGGCGCCCGTGTTCGTCGACCGCGGCGGCGTGCTCCACGCCGTCGACTTCGACTTCAACGCCTGGGGAGGGAAGTACCCACCCTGGGAGCTCGATGCGGCGCTTGCCACGAAAGTCGCGGCGATCACCGGGGCAGCCTCCGAGTCGCCGGGCTTCGTCCTCGAGGGAGGCTCGCTCGAGGGCGACGGCGCCGGCACCCTGCTCACCACGGAGCAGTGCCTGCTCCACCCGAACCGAGAAGCCGGGCGAGATCGCGCGATGATGGAGGCGCGGCTCGGCGAGTGGCTGGGGGCCGAGCGGGTGGTCTGGCTGCCCGGCGGAATCGCCGGCGACGATACCGACGGCCACATCGACGACGTCTGTCGCTTCGTCGCCCCCGGCGTCGTGGTGGCGGCAAGCGCCCAGGCGGGGGCCGACCAGTCGGTGCTCGAACACAATCGCCGCCGCCTCGCGGAAGCGGGGCTCGAGATCCACGATCTGCCGATGCCGCCGTCCCACCGGGTCGACGGTGAAGGCTGCCCCGCCAGCTACGCCAACTTCTACCTGGCGAACGGCGTCGTGCTGGTGCCGACCTTCGGGGCGTCCAGCGACGCGCGTGCGCTGGCCGTCCTGAGCGACTTGTTGCCCGACCGCGAGGTCCTGGGGATCCCGTGCCGCTGGCTGATCCAGGGGCTCGGCGCCATCCATTGTCTGACCCAGCAGGAGCCGGCCCTCTAGCGGGGTCCTGCCCCCCCAGAACGGGCCTCGTCCCGCGCCGAAGGGCGCGAAAGTGCCGATCCGCTTTCCACTTTCCGGGAGATTCGTTACAACGGATCTGGGCCCGCCAGGCTGGAAGATCCCGTCCCCCGTGATCCTCCACCGCGCTGGAAACCATCGGCGGAGCCCCTCGAGATCCAGCGCGAACGCTTCGGCGCAGCCGGCCTTCCCAGCCAGCGCGCCCCACGAACGGAACCCCAGCCGCGCGCCTTCGTCCCGGCGAGGTTCCTCCCAGTCGAGAGGTCCCATCTTGGTGGAAGTCATTCGTCACGACGTCGTCATCGTGGGTGGAGGCGCCGCTGGCCTCCGCGCCGCAGTCTCCGCCGTGGAGGCGAATCCCGACGTCTCGGTCGCGATGGTCTCCAAAGTCTATCCGATGCGGAGTCACACGGTCTCGGCCGAGGGCGGCGCCGCCGCCGTCGCGCGAGACGACGACAGCCTCGAGATGCACGGCTACGACACGGTCAAGGGCTCCGATTTCCTCGGTGACCAGCACGCGATCCAGTACTTCGTCGAGGAAGCGCCGAAGGAGCTCACCCGACTCGAGCACTGGGGCTGCCCCTGGAGCCGCAACGAAGACGGCACCGTAGCGACGCGGGCCTTCGGTGGCATGACGACGAAGCGCACCTGGTTCGCGACCGACAAGGTCGGCTTCCACATGCTGCACTCGCTGTTCCAGCACTCGATGCGGTTCGACCGGATCGTCCGCTACGACGAGCAGTTCGTGACCAAGCTGATCATCGAAGGCGGCGTCGTGCGGGGCGTCGCGTCTCTCGACATCCGCGACGGTACGGTGCGCGCCATCCTCGGGCGCGCCGTCATCCTCGCCACGGGCGGGGCCGGCAAGATCTTCCCGTTCACCACGAACGGCAACATCAAGACCGGCGACGGGATGGCCCTGGCCTACCGCGAAGGCGTCCCGCTCAAGGACATGGAGTTCGTCCAGTACCACCCGACCGGACTCCCGGGCACCGGCATCCTGATCACCGAAGCCACCCGCGGCGAAGGCGGCCACGTCAAGAACTCGGAAGGCGAGCGTTTCCTCGTGACGCGCGACTACGGCGTCGGCACGAAGGCCGAACTCGGGCCCCGCGACATGATCTCGCGCGCGATCGTGCAGGAGATCGAAGCGGGCCGCGGCCTCAAGGGGCCCTACGGCGAGTACGCGCACCTCGACCTCACCCACCTGGGCGAGGAGAAGATCAGCAAGCGCCTCCCGATGGTGCGCGAACTGGCGAAGATCTACGCCGGGGTCGATCCCGTCCACGAGCCGATCCCGATCCGACCGGTCGTGCACTACATGATGGGCGGCGTCGATACGGACATCGACGGCGCGACGCCGCTGCCCGGCCTCTACGCGGCCGGCGAGGTGGCCTGTGTCTCGATCAACGGTGCGAACCGGCTCGGCTCGAACTCGCTGACCGAGTGCCTCGTGTTTGGCGCGCGGTCGGGTCGGGTCGCGGTCGACTATGCGAACGGCACCAACGAGGGTGACGAGGCGGCCTGCGTCCGCATCGTCGAGGAAGAGGCCGCGCGCATCGAGTCCGCGCGCAACATGCAGGGCGGCTCCGAGAAGATCTCGGACATCCGCACCGAACTGAAAGCCACGATGGAGACCGGCTGCGGTGTGTACCGCGAGCAGGCCTCGATGGACGCCACCGTCCGTGACGTCGCCGCGCTCAAGGAGCGCATGGCGAACGTGAAGATCGAGGACAACTCGAAGGTCTTCAACACGGAGCTGATCGCGGCACTCGAGCTCGACAACATGCTCGAGGTGGCCGAGTCGCTCGCCGTGTCCGCCGCGCATCGCAAGGAGTCGCGCGGCGCTCACACCCGGCGCGACGCACCTACCCGCGACGACCAGAACTACCTCTATCACACGCTCTGCTACTACGGAGAGCAGGGACCGCGCCTCGACAAGAAGGACGTGACCCTCGGCACCTGGGTCCCGGAAGAGCGGAAGTACTAACGGCCCACCTCGTCCCGCCGACCCGTAAGCGACTGGAGGTCGCGCGCAACGAGCCGGGGGCAAGCGGGAACTGGAAGGAACATGAGCGAAGAAAAGAAGACGTTCGTCATCACCCGCTTCGATCCGGACCAGGACGAGGCTCCGCGCCAGCAGACCTACGAGGTCCCGGTGCAGCCCGACTGGAAGGTCCTCGACGCCCTCAACTACATCAAGGACGAGATCGACGGCACGCTGTCGCACCGCTGGTCGTGCCGCATGGCCGTCTGCGGAAGCTGCGGGATGATGGTGAACGGCAAGCCGTCGCTCACCTGCAAGGACGCGCTCAGCAAATACGGTGACCGCGTCGAGGTGACGCCCCTCTCGAACTTCCCCATCGTCCGAGACCTCGTGGTCGAGATGGACGGCTTCATGGAGAAGTTCAAGAAGGTCAAGCCGTGGATCATCACGGCGAAGGAGAAGGCGGTCGAGGAAGGCACGAACCGCCAGTCACCCGAGGAGCTCGAACACTTCAAGCAGTTCAGCATGTGCATCAACTGCATGCTCTGCTACTCGGCCTGCCCGGTCGTCGGCAACGAGCCCGAGTTCCTCGGGCCCGCCGCGATCGCCCTCGGACACCGCTACAACATGGACTCGCGTGACGAGGGCGCCGGCGAGCGCAACGAGATCTTCCGCGGCGAGGGCACGGTCTTCTCGTGCTCATACGCCAACGAGTGCAGCGAGGTCTGCCCGAAGAACGTCGATCCGGCCGCCGCCGTGAACCAGTCGAAGATCAACGCTGTGATCGACTGGGCCACCGGCTTCGTCGTGCCGCGAGGAGGAGACAAGTAGGATGGCACGAGCTGCCCACCCGCATGCGATGACGCCGTCGCGGCCGGGCTCGACGCGCACGGCACCGCCGATGATGCCGCCGAAGTTCCCGACGCAGGGCCGCTACTTCAGCTACACGCTCTTCGGAGCCACCGGCATCATCTATCTGGTGGCTGGCTTCGTGGCGCTGCGCGCCATCTGGGCCCTCGGCGAGGGTCCCGGCTCGTGGCAGGGCATGCTGGAGCAGCTGGGACACCCGCTCTACGTGGCCTTCCACGTGCTCGCGCTCGTCGCAGTCCTCTTCGTCGGCGTGCGCTTCTTCAGCCTGTTCCCGAAGGCCCAGCCGGCGAAGATCGGCCCGGCGAAGCCGCCGCCGGAGCCGGTCCTCTTGGCTGGGCTCTACGCCGCATGGATCGCGGTCGCGGGCGGACTGGCTCTGGTTCTCGCCGGGGGGATCTTCTGATGAAGACGTTGCTCTTGAAGCTCGAGCCCATCATCTGGCTGCTCTTCGGCCAGGGCATCATGATCGGAACCATGCTGCTCACCGCGTGGATCGCGGTGGTCGGCGTGGCCATCCCCCTCGGCATCATCTCTCCCGAAGCGCTGGCCTACGACCGCGCGATCGGCCTGGGCGGCAGCCTGATCGGCAAGATCGTCCTGTTCGGCCTGATCGCCCTCCCCCTCTGGAAGGGAGCCCACCACATGCGGCACCTTTCCCTCGACATGGGGGGACACGATCGCGACACCCTGGTCGCGCCGCTGCTCTACGGAGCGGCCGTGGTCGGGAGCGTGCTCGCGGTCGTCGCGGTGATTCGCCTGTAGCGAAATACGAGGCGTTCCCGACTCCCCGAAAGAGGAGAATCCGGATGCGCCCTCGCTCGCTGTTGGTCTGTGCGATCGCCCTGGTCTGGCTGCTACCGGCGGCCGCCGGCGCAGTCGAGGCCCTCGAGAAGCCGGGGATCGCCCGCAAGGCGGCCCGCGGCTTCGGCAACCTGGCCACCTGCTACCTCGAGTGGCCCGGAACCATCTACGAGATGTCGAAGGAGCGTGGGCCGGTCTGGGGCGCCAGCCTCGGTTTCGTCGAAGGCCTCGGCAAGACGATTCCGCGGGCCTTCGTCGGTCTCTACGAGTTCCTCTCATCGCCGGTCGAATACCCGGCAAAGTGGAGGCCGATCCTCGAGCCCGAATTCACCTGGCAGTACTTCGAGGACGTCTACGAGCCCTGGTTCGCGACGACGGAGGGCACCGAGCCCCAACCGATCGCGCGGACCACGACACACGCGCGCTCCTAGTCCGACGCCTCCTCGAGGGCGAACGCGAGCCGGTACAGCGTCGCCTCGTCCCAGTGGCGGCCCACGAGCATGGCGCCGATCGGCAGCCCGTCGTCGTCGCCGCAGGGCACGCTGATGGCCGGGTGATGCGTCGCATCGAAGGGCTGGGTATTCGGACTCGTCTCGGCGGCGCGCGCGAAGGTCTCGAGGATGTTCGCGCCGGGAGCCGGGAGCGGTGAAGCGACCCCAGGACAGGTCGGTAGCAGGAGCGCGTCGAAGCCCTCGAGGCCCGCGTCGTACTCGGCGCGGAGCCGTCGCGCCTGATTCGCCGCAGCCGCGTAGTAGCGGGTCCCGGCTTCGGCTTCGATGTGCGCCCCGGCCAGGGTGAGCAGCTTCGCGAGTGGAGACATCGCGTCGGCGTGGTCACGCCACTGGGACATGCGCCTGCCGAACTCGGGCGGGTAGATGTCGGGCCGACCCGTTCCCATCCCCTCGCCGGCGAGCACGGTTCGGAACATGCCCTGGGCGAGCAACGGCAGTGTCAGGGTGCCGGCTTCCGCGTGGGCGGGAATCGAGCGCTCCTCGACCCGCGCGCCGAGCTGCTCGAGCCGATCGGCTGCGCGTCGCACCGCTTCGACGACCACGGGCTGAGCCCCCGGCGCCTCGAAGCCCTCGCGCAGCAGGGCAATGCGCCGCCCCCGCACCCCCTCCTCGAGCCCGGCGAGATAGTCGGCCGCGGGCGCGCCTGACTGGCGCATGTCGATGCCATCGGGACCCGCCATCACCGCGAGCATCCGCGCGTTGTCCCGGACGTTCGCGGTGATCGGACCCGTGTGGTCGAGTGAGGGTTCGATCGGCGCGATCCCCGTATAGGGAACCAACCCCCAGGTGGGCTTCATCCCCACCACACCGCACAGCGCCGCGGGAATCCGAATCGAGCCCCCCTGGTCGCCACCGATCGCCAGCTCGACATCGCCTGCCGCCACCAGCGCAGCCGAACCCGAGGAGGAGCCTCCCGCCGAGTAGCCGCGCCGGCGCGGGTTGTGCACCGGCCCGGCGAAGTTGGTGAAGCTACCGCCGGAGAGACACAGGTCTTCACAGTGCGCCTTCCCGAGCAAGGTCGCGCCCGCCTCCAGCAGTCGCGCCACGATCGTCGCGTCGATCTCGGCGACATAGCCCTCGAGGATCGCGCTGCCGTTGAGCAGCGGCAGCCCGGCCACCATCACGTTGTCCTTCGCTGCGAAGCGCAGGCCCGCCAACGGTCCGTCCTGGTGGGTCCGGATCTCACAGCGGGCGTACCAGGCTCCGTGCGAATTCTCGGCTTCGCTCGGCTCCCACCAGGAGCGCCCCTCGGGCACCGCAGGGAGCGCACTCGGCGCGTTGTCGATCTCCGCGAAGCTCCCGATCGAGCCGAGCATCAAGGAGCGATACGCCTCGACCTCCTCGTCCGAAAGCGACATGCCCAGGCGCTCGCCCAACGCGCGCAACGCATCCGGGCTCGGGAGTTCCAGGGTTCCGGTCTCGCTCATGTGGTCGCTCCGTCGTCGATCGGTCGCGGCACGTCGACCGTGAGCGATCCGCGATCGCCCTTCCCTTCCCATTCGCCTACGAGCCGCGCCGCACCCTCGCGACGCAACACGGCTCGCCGCGGACGACTCCTCGCCACGAGTTCGTAGCGGCCGTCGTCCTGGCGTTCCCCGGCAAAGACAACGGCTCCGCCGTCGTCCCAATAGGTGAGCAGCAGGGTGCCGCCCTGCAACTCGAGATCCGCGTCGTCGTCGATGTCCGGGGCGCGGCCGTCGTCGAAGCCGGCGACGACGCGACATCCCTCGACACGCATTCGCTCGGGTCCGCTCATCGTCGGGAACGTACGCGGCGTCCAGGGCGGGTGCTACGTTGCCGCGCGTGCCGGGCCGAGTCCTCGAAGGGTTGCGAATTCTCGATCTCACCCGCGTCGTCGCGGGCCCGTTCGCCACCGCGGTCCTCGCCGACCTCGGCGCCGACGTCGTCAAGATCGAGCGGCCGAAGACCGGGGACGACTACCGCTACGGCCCGTCTCCAAAGGGCGAAACATCCCTGTCGTTCCAGAACACGAACCGGGGGAAGCGCGGCATCACCCTCGACCTGCGACGCGAAGAGGGTCGCGCGCTCTTCCTCCGCCTCGTCGAGAGCGCCGATGCCGTAGTCGAGAACTTTCGCGCGGGCTGGCTGTCCCGACAGGGCCTGGGCCCCGACATAATCCAGGCCCGCAATCCCCGCTGCGTCGTGGCATCGCTCTCGGGCTTCGGCCAGACGGGCCCGGCCGCGGGCCGCGCTTCGTACGACATCGTCGCCCAGGCGAGCGGGGGCCTGATGGCGATGACCGGGTTCCCCGACGGTCCTCCGACGCGGGGCGGAGGCGCCCTGGCCGACTACGTCGGTGGGCTCTTCCTCGGGCTCGGGTTGGTCGCGGCCCTGCTGGAGCGCAACCAGACCGGCGTCGCGCGCGTGCTCGACCTCTCGAACCAGGACGCGATCTTCGCCATCACCGATTCGGTCGCCACGATCCACCACGGCATCGGCGCAACGACCGAACGCCTCGGCAACCAGCATCCGTTCGCATCGCCCTACGACGCCCACGCCACGCGCGACGGCTGGGTGGTCATCGCGACCGCGAGCAACAAACTCTTCCGCGCACTCTGCGAAGCCATCGGCCGCCCGGAGATGGGCACCGACGAGCGCTACCGCAGCCATCGCGACCGGGCGCGCAACCGGGTCGAACTCAATGCCACGATCGGGGATTGGATGCGCGAGCGCTCGAGCGCGGAGGTGCTCGGCGTTCTCGGCCCCGAGGGCGCCGACCTACCCTGCGCGCGGGTCGAACCGCCGGAAGCGCTCACCCAGGATCCGCAGCTCGTCGCGCGCGGGATGATCGAACGCCACGCGCATCCGACCCTCGGCGAGGTGCTCTTCCACGGAAACCCGCTGCAGTTCAGCGGGGCAGAGGGGCGAGCGCGCGCACTCGCTCCGGATCTCGGCGAGCACAATGCAGAACTCTTCGCCGAGCTCGAAGTGTCCCCGGAGGAGCTGCGGAAGCTGTCGGAAGACGGCGTGATCTAACGCTTTTCTGGCTTTATCGCGCCTTTTTTCGAGCGGGCGCTTGACCCGCCCCTGCCCGTTCTTAGGGTTCTCTCGTTCGAATGCACGGCCGGTGTCTCGGCCGAAGCGAACCGGCGCCCCCCGCACGGCGGGCGCTCTGGGGCGCGAATGCGCTCCCGATCTCGCGACGCCACCCGTCCATCTGCATCTCGAATTCGATAGGAGGCAACAATGAAGACCCATGTACTCGTTCCCCGACGCCGAACCCTCGCGCCCGCGCTGGCGTGGAATCACTTCGACCGCGTCTTCGACTCGTTCTGGAAGGACTTCGGCAACCAGACACCGGTATCGCGACCGACGTCTCTGAAGCCGCGGGTGGATTTCAAGGAAACCGAGACCGAAATGGTCGTCGCGGCCGAGATGCCCGGCCTCGAAGAGGAGAACATCTCCGTGTCCTTCGAGGAGGGCGTCCTCACGCTGCGCGGTGAACACGCCGCCGAGGAAGCCGAGACCGATGCCGAGGGGGCGCGCCACGTGGAGACCGCGCGGGGCACCTTCGAGCGCCGACTCCGGTTCCATGCCGAGGTCGACGCTGACGCCATCAAGGCGGTGTACAAGGCGGGCATCCTGACCGTCACGCTGCCCAAGGTGCCCGAGGCGAAGCCCGAGGTACACACCATCCCGGTGACCTCCTCATAGAGATCTCTGCGCTTCATCGCAACGCCTCCTCGCGGCGGTGCGGCGGACCGAACCCCGGTCCGTCGCGTCCGTCGCGAGGTGGCTCAGCGGGCGTCGTGAAAGATGACGCCGAGCGCCAGCCGCTCCCCGTCGTGGAGCGGGCTCATCCCATGGCGGAGCGACGCCCGGAAGACGCCACGCGCGCCCTCCACCGGCCGCTCCTGGGTCGGGAACACCAGCGCTTCGCCCTGGGCGAGCGCCAAGGCGCTTCCCCGAGACTGCTGGCGTGGGCGGTTCTCGACGAGCAGGAACTCGCCGCCGGTGAAGTCGCGCTGCGGCCGACTCAACAGCAGCACCACCTGCAGCGGGAACGCGACCTGCCCGTAGAGATCCTGGTGGAGGTTGTTCCAGCCTCCCGCGCGATACCGGAGCAAGAGCGGCGTCGGACGAGCCTGTCCCTCGGCACGGCAGCGCCGAAGGAAGGCCGGCAAACGCGGCTCGAAGCGATCGGGCCGTCCGAAGCGCTCCTGCCAATCGTTCGCGATGCGCGCGAGGGCGGGGTAGAGCGTTCGACGCAGATGCGCCACGACATCGGGCAGGGGAGCGTCGAAGTAGCGGTACTCCCCGCTCCCGAACCGGTGCGCGTCCATCGAGACCGTCTTGCGAAACGACGCATCGCGGTCGTAGAGGCCGGCGAGCCGTCGGCACTGGCGGGCGTCGAGCAGCTTGCCGAGTCGGGCGTAGCCCCAGGTATCGAGTTGCGCCTGGGCGCGGCGCCAGTCGATGCGATCGACGCGTGCGTCGAGGCGCGCGCTCTCGCTGCGTTCGTCGGCGGCTCCTTGGGTCACGGCCGCAAGGATGACGCCCCTGTCGCCGCTTGTCCCCAGACGGGGGCTCCGACGTCCGAAATCCGCGTACCCGGAGACCACCGCCCCGCGCGGGAGCTACCCTGGAACCCATGGATCGACGCGATCGCATCGAGAGTCGTCTTCGAGACGGACTGGCCGCCTCCCACGTCGACGTGGAAGACGAGAGCCACCTGCATGCGGGCCACGCCGGCGCCAAGGAAGGTGGCGGGCACTTCCGAGCGACGATCGTCTCCGAGCGTTTCGACGGCCTCGGCCGGGTTGCCCGCCAGCGACTCGTGTTCGACCTACTGGCCGACGAGATGCGGGGCGACATTCACGCCCTTTCGATGCGGACCTTCACCGCAGACGAGTGGGCCGAAGCCGACGGCTAGACCGGTTTCAGCAGAACGGTTTCAGCAGAACTCGCTCGACCACTGCTCGAGCGAAACGCTGAAACCCGCGGCGTTGCGATGTCCGCCGCCGTCGTAGCCCTCGGCAATCGACGCGACGTCGACGTCGCCGATCGAATAGATCGAGGCGTCGACGGTACGTCCGTTGAGTCGATAGACGAGGCCGATGGCGTGGCCGTAGGCCGCGCGCTTGGCGAGCTCGTGGCCGATGTGACTGCGCTGGTGGGGGGCGTTCACGGCCTCGACGCGATGGCCGGCGACGGTGACGGGATGCGCACTCAGGAGCGAGCGGCGGACGTCGGCGCGTTGGGCCCGCAGGATCGGCTCTCCCTCACCCGCCAGCACCTCGGCACCCCGCGCGTCGAGCTCGTCCCAGATCGCGAACTCGCGCCGGTGGGAACCGATCGCTGCGTTCACCTCCGCCGAGCGGGGCAGCGCCCAGTTCCAGAGGTCCTGGTCTTCGACGTATGCGAGCAGGGGCGGGAGCTGCGTTCCGGGGTGAAAGTACTGCCACGCCAGCACCGCCCCGGAGTGGCCGAGATCGAAGCGCACCTCGTGCCCGTTCTCGACGACGAGGTTCTCGGCGCCAGGATCCGAGGCGTATCGCTCCTGGGCCGAGATGTGGTGGTCCAAGACGACGACGCGGGCGGCCACTGGCGCCAAGCCCCGCAACTCCTCGTTGCTCGGCGCGATGTCGACGAAGACGACTTCGTGACCCGCGTGGGCACTCGGGTCGAGGACGTCGTTGTGGCCCCGTGCGACGTAGCGGGCGTCCTCGCCCCAGTGGCGCCAGACGGACCAGGCAGCACCGAAGCCGTCGGGACACCCGGCGTGGAAGTAGCAAGTGCGATTCACGAGGCCAGCGTAGCCCAGCCGACGCTGGCGACGGTCGGGCATGCTGGGCGGGACGGCAGCGCCGGGTGCGTTAGCGTGGCGTGCGAGAACCTCCGATGATTCCCAAGCCCCGCCATACCGCCCACGTGGCCGTTCCGTTGCCGGTGCCCGTCGACCCTGCAGAGGCCCTCGAGCGCCTGCGGGGCCTGCGCTGCCCCTGGCTCCTGGAGAGCGCCCTCGAGAACGACGACACCGGACGCTTCTCGTTCGTCGGCGCGGACCCCTACGCGATGCTCCAGCACCGCGACGGCGAGAACGCATGGCTCTGCCATCGAGCGGTCTATCCGGGCTTGCGCACGGGCAGGACGCGCGTGCCCGGCCCGACCCTGGACGCGTTGCGCAGCGTGTTGCCATCGGCACCGCCGGATGCTCCTCCCTACCCGTTCTGCGGCGGAGCGGTCGGCTACTTCGGATACGAACTCGCTGAGCAGCTCGACGTGCATCGGGTCCAGACGATCGACGACCTCGCTCTCCCCGAGGCCCAATGGCTCTTCGTCGATGCGCTGGTGGTCTTCGATCATCGCCAGGGAACGGCCGAGATCTCGGCCCTCGGGTTCGGCGACGAACGCGACCCGGCAGAGCGTCGCGCCCGGGAAGCCGCCGCGCGTCTGGCACGACAGCTCGAGGCACCGACCTCACAGCGACGCGCCTACGCGTTCGGATCCTCGGCCGGTGGACGTCACAGCGCGCTCGACCTGTCCCGGTACCACAAGGCGTTCCACGAGGTGGGAGATGCGATCGCCGCCGGCGAGCTCTACCAGGCCTGCCTCACCTACCGGATCGACCGGCCCTTCCACGGCGATCCCTGGGACTTCTACCGGACCCTGCGCGAAGGCGACCCGGCTCCGTTCGCGGCCTACCTCGAGCTTCCCGGCGTCACGGTCGCCGGCAACTCACCGGAGCGCTTCCTCCGCGTGGACGACGAGGGTCGGATCGAGAGCCGCCCGATCAAGGGCACCGCGCCCCGCGGAGCGACACCCGAGGAAGACACGGCGCTTGGCGAAGGGCTCCTCGAGTCCGAGAAGGATCGGGCCGAGAACGTGATGATCGTCGACCTGGTCCGCAACGACCTGGGCCGCGTCTGTGAAGTGGGCAGCGTCCGGGTCCCCCACTTGTTCTCGATCGAACCATACGGGTCCGTGTTCCAGATGGTCTCGACCGTCACCGGGCAGCTCCGAATGGAGTGCGATGCTCTGCACGCCGTCGCTGCCGCCTTCCCACCGGGCTCGATGACGGGAGCCCCGAAGCTCGCCGCCATGCAGCTGCTCGATCGACTCGAGGACGTACGTCGGGGCATCTATTCCGGGGCCATTGGCTACCTCGACCCACGAGGCCATACGGACTTGTCCGTCGTCATTCGCACGGCCTTCTTTCGGGAAGGGCGCGCCTATCTGCACACGGGCGGCGGCCTGGTCGCCGACTCGTCGGCCGAGCAGGAATACGCCGAGACCCGCGACAAGCTCCGATCGCTCCTCGCAGCGCTGTACGCCTGCGACGTCGAAACGTCCTAGTCGCGGTTCGCGAAGAAGAGCCCCGTGTTCGCGTGCCGACTCGAGGGTTCGGTGGCGACCCGAAACCCGGCCGTCTCCAAGAGAGCGCGGAAGTTCCCGATGCGCGTGCGCGGATCGTCCGGGTCGACGTCGTGGTACTCGCCGACGATGCGCGAGACGCGAGACAGGAGCTCCGGCGGTGCCGCGCCGAGGATGTCGTACTCGGCGCCCTCCACGTCGATCTTCAGCAGATCGCAATGCTCGATGCCGTGTTCGTCGAAGAGCGCCTCGAGCGTCGTCACGGGCACCTCGACTTCGCTGTCCAACAGTTCCGGCGCGAGGTTGGAGAACTGGGTAGACCGCCCACCGAGCTTGCCGCCTTCTGCGAGGTGCAGACGCAGGGTTCCGGTGCGGGCCCCCGCGGCCTCGGGAACTGCGACCGCGTCCTTCGCATCGGCCAGGTTCCGTCGGAGCAGCTCGAAATTGTGGGGGTCGGGCTCGTAAGCGATCAGCCGATCGACCCGCGGAAGGATCCGACAGCTGAAGCAACCCACGTTCGCGCCCAGGTCGACGACGGTTCCCCAGCGACCGGGGACCTCATCGAGGCGATACTCGTCGCGCAGGAAGATGCGATCGAACACGTGGTAGTCCGAGTACCCTCCGCGCAGCCAGAGCCGGCGGCCGTCACGGAAACGCACCTCGATTTCGCCCTCGCGCTGCCGCCGCGCTCGACGCACTTCAGCCGGGTTCTCGAGGAGGCGGTGCAGACGCCAAACGTCGCCAAGACGGGAGAGTTTCAATCGATGCTCCATGGACAGGACCCACGACGGTGGGGCCAGACACTGGGGTATGATGCCCAGTCCCGAAATTGGCAACAGGAGAATCGAATGGGTCCCCTCCACGGCGTACGCATCCTCGAATTCGCGGGCATCGGCCCCGGCCCGTTCGCGGCCATGATGCTCTCGGACATGGGGGCCGACATCCTGCGCCTCGACCGCGCCGGATCGGTCAAGGACCCGACGCCGGCAGGGGCCTCGAAGGACCTCCTGAACCGCGGACGTCGCAGCATCGGTCTCGATCTCAAGAGCGCGGAGGGCATCGAGACGGCGCTGCGCCTGATCGAGAGCGCCGATGCCGTGATCGAGGGATACCGACCGGGGGTCATGGAGCGTCTCGGATTGGGTCCGGAGATCTGCCTCGAACGCAACCCACGCCTGGTCTACGGACGCATGACGGGCTGGGGCCAGGACGGCCCGATGGCCCACGCCGCCGGCCACGACATCAACTACGTCGCCCTGGCAGGTTCCCTCGCGCCGCTGGGTCGCGCTGGCGAGCGCCCCACGGCGCCGATCAACCTGATCGGAGACTTCGGGGGCGGCGGCATGCTGCTCGCCTTCGGAGTCGCTTGCGCCCTGGTCGAGCGGGGCGCGTCGGGGAAGGGCCAGGTGGTCGACGCCGCGATGGTCGACGGGTCGGCGCTGTTGATGACGATGATCCACTCGATGCGCCAGATTGGTGTCTGGCAGGAGAAGCGCGGGACCAACCTGCTCGATACCGGCGCCCACTTCTACGACACCTTCGAGACCGCCGACGGCAAGTACGTGTCGATCGGTTCCATCGAGCCCCAGTTCTACGCCGAACTCCTCGAGAAGACCGGCCTCGCTGGCGAGGAACTGCCGGGCCAGATGGACCGCGCCGAGTGGCCGGCCCTGAAGGAACGCCTCGAGAAGATCTTCAAGACGAAGACCCGCGACCAGTGGTGCGAGATCATGGAGGGCAGCGACGTCTGCTTCGCGCCGGTGCTCGAGATGAGCGAGGCACCCGATCATCCCCACAACCGGGCACGCGAAACCTTCGTCGAGCTCGAGGGCATGGTGCAGCCCGCGCCGGCTCCCCGCTTCAGCCGCACTGCACCTGGGATCTCCCGACCGCCGTCCCACCCGGGACAGCACACCGACGAGGCCCTCGCCGATTGGGGCTTCGAGGCGAGCGAGCTCGCCGCCCTGCGCGAAAAGGGGGCGATCCGTTAGCCCCCCGGAACGCGCTATCTTGGGGAGCGCGCCATTCGGAGAGACCATGCCCGCGCCGCGCGAGATTCCGATCCGGAAGCCCCGCTTCGCGATCGAGGAAGCCCCGACCGACTGGTTCGGCGGCAACGTCTTCGCGAGCCACGTGTTCGACGCGCTCTCTTCCACGTTCCCGGACGGCGAGGCCTTCTTCGTCAAGTCGGTCCAGCGCTTCCGAGGGGAGATCGACGATCCCGCCCTCGCCGAGGCGGTCCGCAGCTTCTCCGGCCAGGAAGCCCAGCACCGCCACCAGCACGACCAGCACGTCGCACTGCTCGTCGAGCGCGGCTACCCCGCACTCGAGACCCGCAACCGCGTCATGCGCGCGGCCAACGCATTCTTCGTACGGCGCCTCCCGCGTACGGCACTGGCTTCCACCGCCGCCGTCGAGCACCTGACGGCGCTGCTGGCGCGCCGCCTCCTCCGCGAGGAGGGCGCCTTCTGTCGGGACATGCATCCGCGCATGGTCGAGCTCTGGCAGTGGCACGCCCTCGAAGAGTCCGAGCACAAAGCCGTCGCCTTCGAGGTCCTGGAACAGGTGGCCCCGGCCTATCCACGACGCGCCTTCGCGTTGATCGGCAACAGCATCGGCCTCGCCTTCGAGGTGCTGGACCGGACCGTCTATATGCTCTGGAAAGACGGCCTGCTCTTCCGGCGCGACGTCTGGCGAGACGGTCTGCGATTCCTGTTCGGCGCGGACGGCTTGTTCCGCGGCCTGGGCCCCGACTACCGGGCCTGGTACCGGCGCGACTTTCATCCGGACCAGATCGACGACAGCGCGCTGCTCGCGGAGTGGCGCGAGAAGATCGCGGCTTAGCCGGACGCGCCCCCGCGCGCCGGCACCGATGCTGTGTCGGTCTGGGCCTCGTCGGGGCTCGACGCCGTGTCGACCTGTACGTCGAACTCACCGCCGCCGGTGGCCGCGTCGCCGAACGCGAAGGTCAGGAGCGTGGTCACGTAGCGACGCCGCTCATCGACGGGCTGGGACTCCCAGCGGGCCTGCGCCTGCTCCCAGAGCAGGCGCTGACTCGCGAGCACGCGCTGATCTTCGCCCGGCAAGGTCGGGAAGATCGCGGCGAGCTGGGAAAGGACCGCCTCGCGAGGGAGCGCGTGTCGCGCGTCCGCGTGACCGATGTAGCCGAGGGAGAACAGGAGACTCTCGTGGAAGGCATCGGCCGCGTCCTCGGTGAGCACCGCGTGGCTGCCGCGCGCGAGCACGGCGGTGCCCGTCGGCGGAACCGCACGCGCGACGCTCAGGCCGAGCACGAGGCAGGCGAGGGCCAACACGACGAATGCCGAAGGTCGCAGACCAAGGCGCCCCTGGGCCGAGCGAGCGAACCCGAGTGCGATGAACGGTGCCATGACGATTTCCCCTCCTCTCGTCGCACTGCCGTGCGACCCCCCGAGGATCGTCCTCCGAAGCCAGTCACCGGTATGAAGCGCTTCACACCGATTTCGTGACAGCAGATTCACGAGAATCGACGATGGACGCCGATTCGGGGCCCAAACCCCACGAGCCGGGGGCCGGTGGCCAGCGCCTGGGGGCCTAGGATTCGCCCTGGAGCCGAGCCAAGAGCTCGGGGTCGAGCTTCGCCTTGACCGTGCGGCGGTCCAGGCCGAGCCGTCGGGCCGCCTCCTCGTAGCTGCCGGCCTGGGCGTAGACCCGCGTGCAGTAGTGACGCAGCAGCTCCTCCGCACTCCAGTCGCCTGCGGCGAGCGCCGCGGAGAGATCGGGAGCGGCATGTGGAGCACTCGCCTCGGGCGCGTAGTAGCCCCGAATCAACACGTTCCGCACGCATTGCTCGAGTTCGCGGACGTTCCCGGGCCAGTCGTAGTCCGCCAGTTCGCGGTCGACGAAGCTGCGGACTTCTTCGGCGAGTCGCGGTGCCTCCTCGGGCCCCGCGATACGCGTCGCGATCACGCCGAGCAGGTTGTCGAGCTCTGCGCGGCGAGGGGTGGACGGGGACGTGGGCTCGGTGAGCTGGGCCCGCAGCGTCGGCGTCTCGATCCGGTCGGCGCACAGGCGGTAGTAGAAATCGGCGCGGAACCGGCCAGCAGCGATCTCGGACGCGAGGTCACGGTTCGTCGCCGCGACGAGCTTCCCCTCGAAGGTGCGCTCCTGGGTCTCGCCGATCCGCTGGAAGGTGCGACTCTGCAACACCCGCAGCAGCTTCACCTGGATGCCTGGATCGAGTTCGCCGATCTCGTCCAGAAACACGGTTCCGTGTCGCCCGCAGATCTCGAGCCAGCCTTGCCGATCGGCGACGGCACCGGTGAAGGCGCCGCGCTTGTGCCCGAAGAGCTCGGACTCGATCAGCGTCGGCGAGAGCGCCGACAGATTCACGGGGTAGAAGACGTCGCCGAGCTCCGCCTCGAACGCCGCCTTCTTCGCGTCGAAGGGCACGAACTGGGCGAGCGCGATGGCGCGGGCCACCAGCTCCTTCCCTGTCCCCGACGGGCCCGTGACCAGCGTCGGAATATCGACCATCCGATCGAAGAGCGCGCGCCGGTAGCGGGCAACGTCGTGGGTGAAGATCGACTGCCAGACCGCGGCGCGAAGCCGGGCAGCGGGCATCGACCCGCCGTAGATCCGTCGGTAGGTGAGATGGAACGCGCGACGGATCTGGTAGCCCCAGGCGAACAAAAACGCCGGGTCGATCGGAATCGGCAGCGTGACGCCGGGGATCTCGAGGAAGTGAGCCATGTCGCGCTTGAAGTCGGCGTAGCGTTCTATGCGACCCGTCGTCGTATGGCCGACCTCGGCGCCGAGGATCAGGGCCAGCCAGACGTGCTCGTAGCGCATGTAGAGCAGGTGGCGGACGGCCCCCTCGTAGTGGAGGAGTTCGTCGTCACTCGCCGAAGCACCCCCCGCCAACCGTTCGCGCAGCTCGGGGACCAGCCGCTCGATGAGCGCGCCGAGCCGCGGGATGTTCGGCTGCGTGCGCAGGAGATCGGCCTCCGCGTGCCAGACCGCTCCCGAATCGACGAAGTCGCCTCCCAGGGCGCGCTGCTCGTTCTCGACCCGCTCCGGAAGAAACGGGTTGCCGGCCGCCAGCGCCGAGACGGCTTCCAGGACCGGGCGTTCGTCGGCGTCGAGAAAGGGCATGCCAGGGACATCGACTGTACTGATGGGGGCATTGAGTGCCCAGGAGCGAGCCTCGTCAGGCGTGGGCAGAGATGCGCAGGTCGGTCTCCAAGTCCTCTTATATATTGACTTTTTGTGGATCCTCGAGGGCTGGCACGCAGGCTGCTATTGGGGGCCCCAGAAAGGAGTCCGGAATGCCGAAGCTGTTCTTCGTCTGGTGGATCATCCTCACGTCATGAGCAAGGGAGCATCGTCCATGCGGGATTGGATCGACCGACTGACGCGTGCGCTGGCGCGCTGGGTGATCGGGGTCTTCTACCGAAAGATCGAGGTGAGCGGCCTGGAACACGTGCCGTCGCAGGGGCCGGTGCTGTTCGTCGCCAACCACGGGAACGCCATTGTCGACCCGATCGTGCTGGTCGGACTGCTCCCGCGGATTCCGCGCTTCCTCGCCAAGAACACGCTCTGGAAGAACCCAGCGCTCTTTCCGCTGCTCACATTGGCAGGTGCCGTCCCCGTGTATCGTGCGCAGGACGGCGACACGGCCCGCAACGACGAGACCTTCAAGGAGTGCTTCGCGCAACTCTGCGACGCCGGCGTCGTCGCCTTGTTCCCTGAGGGCATCAGCCACGACGAGCCGCAGCTGCAGCCACTGCGCACCGGCGCGGCGCGCATCGCCCTCGGCGCCATGGCTCGCGGTGCCGAGCCCGTCGCGATCGTCCCGATCGGGCTCACCTTCGAAGAGAAGCAGCGCTTCCGGTCACGCATGCTGCTGCGGATCGGCGCACCGATCCGGGCCCCGAAAGACATCGCCGCCGACGACGCAGAAGCGGCCCGCTCCCTGACCGCAGAGATCGACGCTGCGATCCGGGCGGTCACGCTCAACGTGGATTCGTGGGAGACCGCGCGTCTGGTCGAGCGCGCCGCCGAGATCTACGCGAGCGACCACCAGCGCAGCATGCCTGGGCGTTCGAATCTCGACGCGCGCTTCTCGCTGCGACAGGCCTTCGGCGACGGCTACGAGGAAGCGCGGCAGAAGGAACCGCAGCGGTTCGAGGCGCTCGAAGCGATGGCCCAACGCTACGACGGCATGCTGCGGGCGCTTCGACTCCGCGACGATCAGATCACCGCCGACTATCCCTTCGCGCGAGCGGCGGGCTACGTCGGGTACCGGCTGCCGGTGCTGCTGCTGCGACTTCCCTTCGCGATCGTGGGCGCGCTACTGAACTACCTTCCGTACCGCATCCCCGGCTTCGCCGCGTCCTTCGTCGAGAAGGAGGGGGACCAGCCCGCCACCTACAAGATGCTCGCGGGTTTCTTCCTCTTCCCCGTCTTCTGGATGATCGAGGCCCTGGCGGCGGGGCTCTTGTGGGGCGCTCAGGCCGGTGCGCTCGTGGCTTTGGCGGCCCCGATCACCGGCTGGGTCGCGCTGCGGTTCTTCGAGCGAAACGAGAGCTTCTGGAGCGAGCTCCGCGCCTACCTGTGGCTGCGCCTGGCCCCCGATCGGGCCGCCGAGCTGCGCAGCCTGCGCGGTCTCCTACGAGAGGAACTGCACGACCTCGTCGCGCCGAACTAGACGACGGCCGGGAACATGAGCTCGACGGCGAAGCCGCCATCCGAGGCATTCGCTCCGCTGACGCGGGCCCCCATGCGCTCCCCCAGCTCTTTGACGAGGGCGAGACCGATTCCGGTGCCCTGGGTCGCGCGGGTCAGCTCCTCACCTCCGCGAAAGAACGGCTCGAACACCCGCTCCCACTGTTCCCTGGCAACGCCAGGCCCCCAGTCGCGCACCACGATGGCGACTGCACCGGATTCGGCGCGCGCCGCGACTTCGATCTCACGCCGCGCTGCGCCGCGCGCGTACTTCATCGCGTTGTCGACGAGGTTGAACAGCACCTGGAGGAGCGCGTCACGATCGAAGCGCGCCGTCGGCAGCTCGGATGCCAACTCCACGCGCAGGCTGAACCCCTCCTGCTCCGCGTGCGCCCGCAACTTCTCGACGGCCTCGGTCAGCACCGGACCGACGGCGCCCACATGCATCGACAGGTCCCGACGCCCGCCCTCGAGCTTCGAGAACTCGAGCACGTTGTCCACGAGGCGCGAGAGGCGTTCCGACTCGTCGGTGATCGTGCCGTAGTACTCGCGCCGTTTCTGATCATCGGGAACCAGGTCGTCCCGCAACATCTCGGCATACATGCGAATCGCGGTCAGCGGGGTCTTCAACTCGTGGGTGACGGCGGCGACGAAGTTGCTGCGCCGCTCCGCGTACTGCAGTGCCGCGGTGGCGTTGCGGTAGATCGCCACGAGACCCCCCGCTCCGACGAGCAGCAATACACCCACCAGGGCATACAGGGGCCGCGGCGATGCAACGCCGGGAAGGGGACGGAGGAGCAGCTCCGCCTCGAGCGCATCGAAGGGCTCTGCGAAGCGATGGGCGAAGAGGTAGGCATCGCCGCTCGCGGTTCCCGTGCGTTTCGCGCCGAAGCGAACCTCGGCCACCGAGGCGAGACCCGCCGATCGAATCACCCGGTCGGCGAGCCAAGCGCCGACTGCGCCCCGATCGAGCACCAGCCCCTGGCGATAGGCCTGGCGGTCGACCCACACGGTCCGGTGCAAGACGAGCCAGTCGCCCGTGGCGATCCCCACCATGGGATCGAAGGTGATCCGGATCGTGTCCTGAGAGGCACCGCGGTCGCCGGGTGGCACGGCGGGCGCGGGAGCCCGCGGCCGAGCGACGGCGGACGCCACCGGCGCTGCCGAGCGCTCAGCGAGAGCGTCCTGATCCCCTTCCCGGAAAGCGAGGGCGTCGGCGGACGACGAGAGCCCCCCGGCAGATCGCTCCGGCGCCACCACCGCCGCCGCTTCCTCGTCGAAGAGCGCTTCCAGCTCGGGAAGGAACGGCTCGCGCGGCGCGTCGCGGCGCTGACCGAACACCGCCTCCGGCGCCGCCTGGGCGACCTTCTGCTTGCGCTCCTGCCGTTCTTCCGCCGCTCGGTTCAGACGCCCCAGGACGTCATAGGTATCTCGCGCCGCCTCTTCCTTCGCGGTGGGCTCCTTGCGCGCGAGCTCGGCTTCGAGCTGGTCGTCGACACCGGGCCCGGACACGACCCGCGTGGTCCCCGGGTCCTGCGCCAGGCCCTTCTTCAATACCTGCACGTCCGCCTTGGCGAGCGGCTCCTCGGGGGCCGCCGCCGCAGCCCGGTTCTCGGACCACAGCGCGTTCACGACCGTGCGCACGAGAGCGGCGGAGGCCGTGACGTCCTCCGTGGGCGCGTCGCCACGAGGCGCATCCCCGGAAGGCTCGAGGGGCGTCGTGACTGCACCGTCGGGGCCGATCGAGAAGGCGCCGATCACGAACGGCGCGTGGGGTCGAGCCAGGGGGGAGCGCTCTCCCGTAGCGGGCAGGGTGAAGGCGTAGTGTTCGAAGGGCCGCGCCTCTTCCAAGTCGAGGAAGCCACCGAGCTGCCGCTCCATCTCCTCGAAGGTGCGCTCGGCAACTGCCGAATGCCGCACGGTCCGCTCGACCGAGAGCCCCTCATAGGCACGCCAGGCCAGCGCCCCCACGAGTCCCAGGGTCGCCACGGCGACCAGGAGCAAGGCGATCCGGATCCGCGTCATCCCGCGAAGCGGTAGCCTTCGCCCCGCACGGTCTGGATCCAGGACGCATCGCCCGAGTCGAGCTTCTTGCGAAGCTTCGCGACGTGCATGTCCACGGTGCGCGTCTCGATGCGATCGGGGTTCGCGACGCCCCAGACTTCGTTCAGGAGACGGCGTCGCGAGAGGATCCGTCCCGCCTCGCGCGCGAAGAGCGACGCCAACGCGGCTTCGAGCTGGGTGAGTTCGACGCTTTCACTCCCGCGCTGCGCCACACGTGACTCGGGATCGACCTGCCAGGGGCCGAAGTCGAAGGGCGCCGTAGCCGGCTCCGAGGGTCCCCCGGCGCGGCGCAACAAGGCCTCCACCCGGGCGATCAGCTCGGCCACCGAGAAGGGCTTGGTCACGTAATCGTCGGCCCCGGCGCGAAAGCCCTCGAGCACGTCCTGCTCGGAGCCGCGCGCCGTGAGCATCAGGATCGGCAGCTCCGCGTTCTGGGCGCGGAGTTCCTCGCAGACCTCGAAGCCGTTGCGGCCCGGCAGCATGACGTCGAGGACGACCAGCGCGGGTTGCGCTTCGAGCGCCCGCTCCAGTCCGGTGTCGCCACGCTCGACCCCCTCCGGCGCGTAGCCGCGGTACGCCAGGACGTCACACAGTCCTTTGCGGATCGACTCTTCGTCTTCCACGACGAGAATGCGTGCGCTCTGGGCCATGCCGGCAGTCTAGAGCGGTGCCCCACAGGCCGCCGTAAACCGCATGTAAAGCGCCGCTTTTCCTCTTTACCGGGCTTTGACGGCCGCTCCCGTTGGATTTCCGGAGACTGACCCCCGAACCCGAAACCCCCACGACCCGAGCCACCAGGGAGACCTCATGAAACTCTTCGACCGTCTGACCACGCTGCTGCGCGCCGATGTCCACGGCGTCCTGGAGCAGCTCGAGGAGGACAGCCTCCTCGCGAAACAGCACCTGCGCGACGCGGAAGTCGAGCTCGACCGGAAACGCGCTCAGCTCGATGCGTGGGAGCGAGAACGACGCCAGCTCGCGGAGCACGCCGAGCGCTGCGAAGCCGAGGTGGAGCGTCTCGACAGCGACGTCGAGATCGCGCTCGAAGGCGACAAAGAAGAACTCGCGCGCTTCTCGCTGAAGAAGCTGCTCCCTGAGCGACGGGCCTCCGAGCAGGCGCGAAGACGCATCGAAGAGATCGACACCGAGCACGCGCGCCTCGTGGAAACCGTGGTCGAACAGGAGCGACGCCTCGAGGCACTCCGAGGGGAAGTCCTACGACGCCTCCGCGATCCGCAAACCCCGCTGACCCCGCCCGCGCGTGCCGATGCCGCGGACGAGGAAGTCGAACTCGAACTGCTGCGTCGGCGCAGCGCGCGATCGGAGGCCCGCTGATGTTCGGTGTGTACGGCTTCGGCCGCGCGCTCGTCTTCGCCGCAGTGGCGGCGCTCGGCCTTCCGGCCGCCGTCACCTTCCTGGGGCCCTGGATCGGGGAAGTCACCAGCGTCCACGTGTACGTCGCGGCATTCGCGGTCGCGTTCGTGGCCGGTCTGGTGCCCGATCCGCCGGGCCGACGCGCGTGGGTGTGGGTTGGGGCAGCCGTCGCTACCGCGTTGGCACTCCTCCCGATCGGGACCCCGACGTTCGCCCTGAGCATGGCGGGCTTCATCGCGTTGGGTCGTTTGCTGGCAAGACGCCCGCACTCCTGGCCCCGGGCGATCGGACTCGAGATCGCGCTCGGGCTCGCCGGTCTGGCGCTCGCGAGCTTCCTCTTCGCGCACACCCTGCTCGGGTATGCGCTCGCCATCTGGGGCTACTTCCTCGTACAGAGCGCCTACTTCGTGTGTGGCGGCCGTCGCGCCGATCCGTCCGACCCCGAGATCGACCCCTTCGAGCGGGCCGAGCGACGGCTGGCACGTTGGCTCGAATCCGAAGACCCCACGCTGCGCACCTAGCCTTCCATCCGCCCTGCTTCGGTGGGCGAGTCACTCGCGCGTTTTCTCCCTACAGCCCGGCCGTGGGTCCGCCGTACAGGAGGCCAGGGGAAGGGCAAGAGGGCGGCTCCGAGCCGCGCTGGGGATCCCCGAAAAGAAGGGTTGCGCAATCGCACCCCGATCGTGTTCACTTCTCACTAAGGCGAGGGTCTCGGTGAGAGCCCGCTTCGCGGGTGCCCCCAACCGCCGGAACCCCTGACCGGGTCGTTTCATCTCTCGGAGCCCCGGTCTTCGCCGACCGAGCATCACGGCGCGGGTAGAGTCGCGGCGCCTCGTGCGCTCTTCCCGTGGATCGGCCCGCGCTGACGGATGCGCTTGCGGACGAAATGCGTGTGCAGACGCGACGCGTTCCCTCTTCGGAGCGGAGCGTTCCCGGTCGATCCCGGGCGACGCGTGGGCAGGCTGGCAGGCTCGTCGGAACCGCGCGTGGCGTGCGAGACCGCGGCCTGAATGAGCGATCAGACGAGTTCGGCACCTCCACCCGACACGGGAAAGAGAACGAACGCGGGTGACGGGCGCTACGGCCCCCTCCCGAAATGAACTTGGCGACGCCTTGCTTTCTCGGCGGGCGCGCCCACTGGAGTCTCCAAAGCGTCGAAGTACGGACGTTGAGACAACCTCGACCTGACCGCGGGCTGGAGGCCGGCACGAGCCACCCTCCGCCGCCCCGGGGGCAGCCTCCGGCTGCCGCGAGACGGGAGCCCCAGGCTCCGCACTCCCGGGAAACCCGCGGTCGCAAGGACCTAGAGCGCGCAGGAACGCGCGCTGGCGAGACTACACACAGCCCATGATCATCCTGCACGGTGCGCTCGTAGACGACGCGCTCTTCCTCTGGGGAGAGACGCCGGACGACGCCGCCGCGCCGAGCAAGACCCGACGCAAGACCGCCCGCCCCTACCCCTTCGACGCGGGCGCCGAAGCGGTGACCCGCGCCGCCCGCGAGCTGCCGATCGGATTCCGCCCGACCGCACGACGCAAAGCCCAGGCCACCGCCTGGTTGCCGACGCGCGGGGATCATCCGCTTCCCTCGAGCCCCCTGATCGGCGAGACCCCGAACAGTCGCGCCAAGCTGACGACCGCGCCCTGGATCGTCGAAGGCATCTCGCTTTCTCCGAGCGAGGCCCTCGACGTGCTCTCGGGCTACGGCCAGCGCGGTGAGACCCTTCACGGGATCATCGGTGGGCCCGACCTGCGTTTCTGGCTGCACGCAGTGCGACTGGCCGGATCCCTGGTCGCGCGACAGCGCTACCTGCCGGGCGTGGGAGAGGACGAAGACGGCAAGCTCTTCGCGCGCTGGCAACCCGTCTGGATCACCGAGGACCTGCGCTACCTCGACGAGCTCGCGCTCGCCATGCCCGGCGCCGCGCGTTCCCTCGTTCCGAATGGAGATCCGGCCCCCGAAGAAGCGCCCGCGAAACTGCTCAAGCGCTTCGTCGACCAGCTCGTCGATCACATCGTTCGATCCCACACCGAGCCAGAAACCGAAGACGGGATCATGTCGGCGACACCCAGCCTGATCGCCGCCGACACGCCCGATGCCACCATGCAGGATCGATGGTTGGCGGCTTTGCGCACCGAACAGGGTCTGCTCAAGGGCAAGGACACCGATCTCGAAGACCTCGCCGATCAGCTGCGGGAGTGGCGAAAGCCCCTGGACGCCGCAGTCGGAGCGCCTTTCCGCCTGTGCTTCCGGCTCGAGGAACCGGCGCCGCCGAAGGAGGACCCGCGGCAGAAGCGGCAGCGAGGCCGGCGCAACGGAAAAGCGCGCACCCGCGAATCGGCGCGCCCGGGACAGCGGCGTTGGTACGTCCGCTATCTGCTGCAGGGCACCGATGATCCCAGCCTGATCGTCCCGACCGCCGACGCTTGGATCCTGCGCGGACGCAAAGCCGCCGCGCTCCAGCGCTCGGGCAGCGATGTGCATCAGACCCTGCTGATCTCGCTGGCCCAGGCCGCCGGTGTGTGTCCGAAGATCGAGATGAGCCTGCGCTCCCGCAAACCCTCGGGCTACTCGCTCGACGCGCGTGGAGCCCATGAGTTCCTGACGCAGACGGCACCGGCTCTCGAGCAGGCGGGCTTCGGAACGATCCTGCCCGAGTGGTGGACCGGCAACGAGACCGAGCACCATCTCTCGGTCCGTGCGCGCGTCCAGACTCTGGAACAGACCCACCAGGACGAAGAGCCCAGTCTCGACGACTTCGTCGAGTTCGACTGGGAGATCTGCCTGGCGGGGAAGCCACTCAGCGGCCGCGACCTCGAGGAACTCGCCCGTCTGAAGGAGCCACTCCAGCGCGTCCGCGGACACTGGGTGCAAACGAGCGTCGAAGAGATCCACGCGGCGCTCGAGTTCTGGAAGAACCGCCGCGGCGGTTCGGTGACGGCGCGCGAGATCGTGCGCATGGCACTCGGTGCGGCCGACACATCGGCGGGCATCCACTTCGACGGCGTCCAGGCCACGGGCTGGCTCGGCGCGCTCCTCGAGCGCCTCCAGGACAAGAGCGCCATCGAACCGCTCTCGACGCCGCTCGGTTTCGAAGGCGAGCTGCGTCCCTACCAGCAGAAGGGCTTCGCCTGGATGGAGTTCCTGCGCACCTGGGAGCTCGGCGCCTGTCTCGCGGACGACATGGGTCTCGGCAAGACCATCCAGACCCTTGCCTTGATCGAACGCGAACGCGACGAAGGCGAGGATCGCCCCGTGCTGCTCGTCTGCCCCACGTCGGTGCTGGCAAATTGGGAGCGAGAGGCCGCGCGGTTCACGCCGAAGCTCCCGACCATGATCCATCACGGACCGAGCCGCAAGAAGGGCTACGAGTTCGTGGCGGCCGCCCAGGATCACGCCGTGGTGTTCACGAGCTATGCGCTCGTCCACCGGGACCTCGAAGACCTGCGTTCCATGCGCTGGGCGGGCGTCATCATCGACGAAGCCCAGAACATCAAGAACCCGGACACCAAGCAGTCCCTCGCCGTGCGCGCGATCATGGCTGACTACCGGGTCGCGCTGACGGGTACCCCGGTCGAGAACCACGTCGGCGATCTCTGGTCGATCATGGACTTCCTGAACCCGGATTTCCTCGGCAGCCGAGAGCAGTTCAAGCGCGAGTTCCTCGTCCCGATCCAGGCCCATCGCGACCCGGACGTCATCGCGCAGCTCTCCCACATCACCCAGCCGTTCATCATGCGGCGGCTGAAGACCGACCGCTCCATCATCTCCGACCTGCCGGACAAGCTCGAGATGAAGGTGTTCTGCGCCCTGACCGGCGAACAGGGCGGCCTCTACGAGAAGGTCGTCGACGAAGCCGAGCGCAAGCTCGAGGACGCCGAGGGCATCGAACGACGGGGCGTCATCCTGGCGACGCTTTCGAAGCTCAAGCAGGTGTGCAACCACCCGGCCCACTTCCTGGGCGACGGCACCGAGCTACCCAAGCGCTCGGGGAAGCTCACCCGCTTGACCGAGATGCTCGAAGAGGTGACCCAGGCGGGGGACCGTTCGCTCGTCTTCACCCAGTTCGCCGAGATGGGCAAGCTCCTGCAGAAGCACCTGCAGAACGAGCTGGGCCGCGAGGTGCTCTTCTTGCACGGCGGCACCCAGCAGAAGCGGCGAGAAGCGATGGTCCAGCGCTTCCAGGCCGACAGCGACGAAGCGCCGCCGGTGTTCGTGCTCTCGCTCAAGGCGGGCGGTACCGGCCTCAACCTGACCGGCGCGAACCACGTCTTCCACTTCGACCGCTGGTGGAACCCCGCCGTCGAGAACCAGGCCACCGACCGGGCCTTCCGGATCGGACAGACCAAGAACGTGCAGGTCCACAAGTTCGTCAGCGTGGGCACGCTCGAAGAGCGCATCGACGAGATGATCGAGCGCAAGAAGTCGATAGCGGAAGACATCGTCGGCACCGGCGAGCAGTGGATCACCGAACTCTCGGACGAGGAGCTGCACGAGGTCTTCTCGCTGCGAAAGGAAACCCTCCGGGACTGAGACATGTCGGACGAAGGCAACGGAGAGAACAAGCGGCGCCGACGCCGACCGCGGCGCCGTCCGCGCGGCAAGGGTTCACGCGCCGAAGGCGGCGAGAACTCGGGCGACTCGCGGGGCGAGGCCAGCGAGACCCAGTCCGCTGGCGGAAACGGCTCTGCCCGCAGCGGTCGGGGGCGCGGCAATCGCTCCCAGAACCGCGGACGCGGGCGCGGCCGGAACCAGCGCAACACGAACGGCCGCAATCGCCAACGACGCGGGCGGGTCGCCGAGAACTGGTGGGCGCGGCGCTGGGTCGAAGTCCTCGAGAAGTTCGCCGTCGGGCGACGGCTCGGACGCGGTCGTTCGTACGCCCGCCAGGGCAACATCGTCGACATCGAGATCGGCAAGGGTTTCGTCACCGCACAGGTGCAGGGATCCCGAGACGCGCCGTATCTCGTCCGCATGCATTTCTCGATGCTCTCCAGCACGGACTGGAAGAAGATCACGCGCGCGCTGATCGCTCAATCGGAGATCGCCATCGAGCTGGGCATGGGTCAGATCCCCAGCAGCATCGAGGGCGTATTCGAGGAGCAGAACCTCTCCCTCTTCCCGAACGCCAGCGGCGACCTGAAGGCCGCGTGCTCCTGCCCGGACAACGCGAATCCCTGCAAGCACGTTGCCGCCGTGTACTACCTGCTGGGAGAGGAGTTCGACCGGGATCCCTTCCTGATCTTCCAGCTTCGCGGGATGGAGCGAGCGGAGCTCATGACGGCGCTCGGGTCGGCTGCGATTCCGAAGCCGCCGGCGCCGCCGCTGCCGCCCGAGTACGGTGGGGAGGACCCGGCGGAGAGCGAGGACGGCGAGCTGCTCGCCGCGCCGCCCCCGATCCCCGAAGTGATCGAACCGCCGCCCGAGCGCGAGATCCCCGACGAGCCGCTGCCCGACGACCCAGACATCTTCTGGGGCGGCGCAACGCGCCCGAAGGAAGAGGACATCGAGGTACGCATCCCCCGGACCCCCGGCGCGGTGGCCGCGCGCCTCGGCGGCTTCCCGTTCTGGCGGGGCCAGTCGAACTGCGAGGCCGCGATGGCGCGCACCTATCGCAACGCCTCGATCACCGGGCTCGACGTCTACCTCGGCGCAGACGAGACCGGCGACGCGGACGACGCCTAGCCCGGCGCAAAGCTCGCGATGTGCGCGAGGTAGGGCTCGGGGAAGCCGTAGCTGCGTGCGGGGCCGAGAATGCGCTCGACGTAGGCCGGGTCGGCCGGTCCGGGGGCGAGTGCATCCGCGATGTAGCAGAGCGCCGGCTCGAAGCCGGGACGCTCGAGCGACTCGACGAGCACCGGATGCGGCCAATAGACGCCCCCCAGGACCTCCCGGGCGTGGGTGTAGAGCCGCTCGAGCTGCGCGTGATCCGCTTCGGCAAGGATTCCGTAGGCCAGAGCCGTTGGGTCGAGCACGAGGTTGGCGAGCGGGCGAATCTCGAGCCGGTAGCCGGCGAGACGCGTGGGCTCCCAGCGTTCGGGGCGAAGCTCGACATCGGCGAGTACGTCGCGGTTGAGATACGAGCCGTAGAAGAAGACGGCGACCGGGCTCATCGGAACGAACGGAGCTACTGCGCGGGCCGGGTCATGGGCCAGAGCGGCGGTGAGTCGCCTGCCTGCAGCTCACCGACGATCTCGAAGCCGAAGCGCTGATAGAGGGGGAGGTTCGCGCGGTTCGACGACTCGAGGTGCGCGGGCAGCCCGAGGGCATCGCAACGCTCGAGCGTGCTGCGGAGCAGCGCGCTGCCGACTCCCCGGCCCTGATGCGCGGGATCGACGCCGATCGTCGGCAGATACCAGTGATCACCAGACGGGTGGTAGTCGCCCACCGAACCCATCAGTGCGCCCACGCGCTCGATCTGGTCGGGCGCCATTCTCGACAACCAATTCGCCGCGAGCTCTTCGTCACTGGCGTGCACTCCCGCCGGCAACCAGAGAGCGGCTCCCGCGTCGTCTGCGGCCCGAAAGGCCGTCCCGTGCTCGAAGGCCAACCCGCCGAAGGTCTCCATCAGCGCCGCGAAGTGGGTGAAGTAGTCCTGAGCGCGCGGGAAGATCCAGCGAAACACCGGATCCGCCACGAAAGCGGCGGCGAGGGTGCCGTAGACCGCGTTGCTCTGGTCCGGCTTCGCCACATCGATCACGGGAGCGGTCGCCATCGGGTTCACCTCGAGCGGTTCAGGGCGCGTCGGTCGCCAGCTCCCGCAGGAGCTCATAGGTCATCTTCGTGCCCCGGCCCAGTTCTTCGACGCTCAGACGTTCGTTGTTGCCGTGGATGCCATCGCGATCCTGGGGAGTGATCCGGAAGGGCGCGAAGCCGTAGCAGGGAATGCCCCGCTCGCGGAAGAAGTGACAGTCCGTGAATCCGACCGCCATCGTCGGGGTGACGATCGCTTCCGGGTCGTAGCGCGCAGCGAGCCTCCGGAGCGCGTCGAAGAAGGGATGGTCGACAGGGGATGCTGCAGGTGGAAAGGAGAGGAGTCGCTCGATCTCGACTGCCGGATCGGCGACGACCTCGCGCAGCGTCGCGACGAAGGCGTCGGGGTCCTGGTCCGGGAGCAGACGCACGTCGAGTTCGGCGGTGGCTTCGGGCGGGATCACGTTCGTCTTCGGGGACGCCGCGAAGCGCGTGATCGAGATCGTGTTGCGGATCATCGCGTTCTGCCGGACGTCGCTCGTGAAGCGCGCCTCGAGATCCGGGTCTTCGAGGGCGGCAGCGAGGTCCGCCCAGATCGACCGCTGGTCGGGGGGAGCAAGGTGGGCCATGTCCGCGTGGAAGCGCTGGACCCTGGGCAGGACGCGCAGCGGCGTCTCGTACGCGGCAATTCGTGAGAGTGCGCGCACCAGGCGGGTCGGCGCCGCGTCGGGACGCGGCATCGACCCGTGTCCGGGCGTCCCGCGAACGCGCAGCCGCAGCCAAAGCGGAACCTTCTGGGCCGCCTCGACCGCGTACGCGAGGGCTCGTCCGTCCGCGTCCGCCTGGATCGCTCCGCCTTCGTTGAGCATGAAGGCCGCGCCGCGGAACGCGTCGAAGTGGGACTCGACCATGTAGCCGGCCCCGGCCGCGCCCCCGGCCTCCTCGTCCGCCACGGCCAGGAGCACGATGTCGCGGTTCAGTGGAACCCGCTGCTCCGCGAGCGTGCGCATCGCCAGCGCGTGGGTGATGCCCAGGCCCTTCGTGTCGAGGGCGCCGCGGCCCCAGATCTGTCCGTCCACGATCTCTCCGCCGAAGGGATCGCGCTCCCAGTAGCGCGCGTCGGCCGCGACGACATCGATGTGATGCATCAGGAGGATCGCTCCGCCGGCTCCACTGCCGCGCAAGCGCGCCACCAGGCTCGCCCGACCCGGGGCCGACGCGAATTCCTCGACTTCGATGGCGGTGTCCTCGAACAAGCCCCGCAGAAACGGTACGGCCGACACTTCGTTCCCGGGCGGGTTCGTCGTATCGATGCGCAGATACTCGGAGAGCCGTGAAGCGGCCTCGGCCTCGATCACCTCCCAGTCGAGCGGGGGCGGCGACTCGATGCCGGGGGTCGCGCAAGCCAGGAGCGCAGCGCTGCCGGCCAGCGCAGCGGTCACCGGGAGCAGACGGCGGACCATCGCGCTCAGACCGCCTCCTCGGTGACGTCCGCAGCGGTGCGCACCGAGCGCGCCCGCGCGTGGCCGGCGATCGCCAGGAACTCCTCCGCCCAGGCGGGCCCCGTCCCGTCGTCCTCGTGCTTGAAGAACACGAAGAGCTCGGACCAGCGCTGGGGTCGCAGTCGGTGCCACCAGTCGCGCAGGCTCGCCTCGTCGTAGTCGGTGCGACGCAGCCGGAGGTAGCCGAACTCGGCCACGTCACAGAGCGGCGTCTGTTCCTCCTCGGTCTCCGTCACGACCCACGCCACGCCGCGTTCGCGCAGGCAGCGGGCCACCGCGTCCTCCTGCCAGCTCGCGTGGCGAAACTCGAGGGCTGCCGGCGCACGCCCGTCGAGCTGGTCGAGGAACGCTTCGAGCCTCCCGACGTCACAGCGCAGGTACGGAGGCAGCTGAAAGAGCAGCGTGCCCAGGCGGTCACCGAGCGGCTCGAGCACCGAGAGCAGGTAGTCGAGCTCTTCCCCGGCGTCCTGGATCCGCTTCTGGTGGGTGATCCGGCGGCTGGCCTTGATCGCGAACCGGAAGTCGTCGGGCACCTGCGCGGCCCAGCCTTCGACCACCTCGCGTTTCGGCATGCGGTAGAAGGTGTTGTTGATCTCGACCGCGGGCAGCTGCTCCGCGTAGAAGGAGAGCATCTCGGCCGGACGGATCTTCTCGGGGTAGAAGGAGCCCTTCCACTCCTTGTACGCAAAGCCACTCGTGCCGATCCGGAGGTTCATCGGCGAATCCACGCTTCGGGGGGGTAGGAAAAGGGGGAGAGGCGCAGTATGCCACAGCCCTCCAGCCTCCCGGCTACGCAGCCGCGGCGCGGATCAGAGCCCCCGCGATCTCGAACATCCCGCCGATCGCAACGATGAAAGCCACCGTGCGCAGATAGGGGACGCCCGCGACGTAGATCAGCGCATGGGCGACGCGGCCCCAGAAGAAGAACGTTGCGCCTCGAGCCGTTTCGTCGTTCGAGACGCCGGCCAGGTGAGCCGCGAGCACGAGCGCCGTGAACGGAATCAGGTTCTCGAGCATGTTGCGGTGCGCGCGCACCACCCGCTCTCCCCAGCCCGGCAGGGCGACGTCTTCATCGCGATTCCCGAAGCCGTAGCGCAGCCCGGCCACCGAGATGTGCGCGATGAGCACGCTCAGCGACTGCACGATCATCAACACCGCCGCGTAGGTCAACATCTGGAGTTCGGTGGTCATTGGCTCCTCCGGTCATGGGCGCCGTCGTCGTCGTTCGTCGAGATCTGCGCTTCCCAACGGGCGCGATCGATGGCATACACGGCGACATCGTGCCCCTGCAGCTGACGCCGCTCATGGAACGACTCGCCAACCTTCTCCGCAACGCGAATCGAGGCGACATTGTCGGGCAGGATCACGCTGATGACCCGTGCGACGCGCTGGGTGGCGAACGCGTCCGCGAGGGAAGCCCGTGCGCCTTCCGTGGCGAAGCCCTCTCCCCAGCGTTCGCGATCCACCATCCAGCCCACTTCGAGGCCCGGCCATCCTTCTGGCTGGTACAAGCCGATCCGGCCCAGGAGCGCTCCGCTCGATCGCTCCTCGACCGCCCACAGGCCGAAACCGCGGATCTGCCAGTGGCCGAGCACGTAGCCGAGCGAACGCCAGGCCTCTTCGCGGTTCAAGGGTCGACCGTTCCCGATGAAGCGCATCGTTTCCGCGTCGCCCAGGATGCGTGCGTAGGCGTCGAGGTCGCTCTCGCGGAACTGCCGCAGCCGCAGACGGTCGGTGTGAAGCTCGGCGCTGGACATGGGGCCGACGCGCGGCCTAGTGAGAAACGCCCGGCTCGGGCCCGTTCGAGACCCACGGTGCGACCACGCGAACCTCGAGGCGGACGCAGGGCAGGCCGTGGAACGCCTCCGGCGCGTCCGACGCATCCGCGGAGAAGCCCACCAGGACGTCGGCCGCTCGCTCCAGCGAAGAGCGATCCCCGTCGCGGCGTCGCGCCACGGGCGTCGAGGGCCCCTGGGCGATGCGGCCGACCAGGTAGAAGCTCACGGTGTAGCAGTGCTGGTCCATGCTCAGTGGCTCGTCGTACTGAGCGTAGGCTTCGAGCTGAGGATCGATGCCCAGCCAGTCGAGGAACTCGAGCACCTCCGAGCTGTAGACGAGGTGGCGACTGGTGGCGAAATTGAAGCAGGCCTCGCAGCCGCAGGATTCCGCGCCGCCGCAGTCGATCAACGCGTACGCCTCGCGCGTCAGATCGGGCTCGGTATCGATCGCCCACTTGCGCAAGGCCACGGTTTCCATGGAAGGTCATCCAAGCACACGTCGCCCCCTTGCGGCCAGGGATTTCCGGGCTCAGCGCGGGTCACGCTCGGGAAGCGCGAACGCGATCAGTGCGTCCCCGGGTTTGCTGGGCATCATGGCGTGCCCACCGGCAGCGATGACCACGAACTGACGCCCGTCTTCGCGCAGTCGATAGGTCATCGGCGTCGATTGAGCGCTCGTCGGGAGACGTGCGCGCCAGAGTTCTTCACCCGTCGTCGTGTCGAAGGCGCGGAAGTAGTGGTCCGTCGTCGCGCCGATGAACAAGAGGCCGCTCGCCGTCGTGATCGGTCCGCCTAGATTGGGCACGCCTTCCGGCGCGAACCACCAGATCGGGAAGGGCGCGAGATCGCGCGTCGTTCCGAGCGGCACGTCCCAGCGAATCTCTCCACTCTCGATGTCGATCGCCGTCAACGTGCCCCACGGCGGCGGATTGCACGGCGCACCGAAGGGCGACAGCAACGGAACCCGCTCGAGGGCGTAGGGCGTCCCGGCCTGAGGCTCGAAACCGAAGGCAGGCGGACCGTCGGGGAACTCGGCGTCGAACTCGTCGCGCGGGACCAGACGAATGTACGTGGCCACCCGACTCGTGTTGATCAGGAACAAGCCGCGGTCGGGATCGACGCTGCCGCTGCCCCAGTTCGCCCCACCCATCATGCCCGGGTACTGAATCGTTCCCTGGAGCGACGGAGGTGTGAAGACTCCCTCGGAGCGGGCCTCGGCGATCGCGTCGCGACAGCGGCCGCGATCCCAGGGGGTGAACCCGAAGGCATCGTCGGGCGTGAGCGTCGCCGGGTGCAACGACGGCGGGCGGACCGGATACGGCTGGGTCGCGGACAGCGTCTCGCCGGGTGCGGGATCCTGGGGCACGGGGCGCTCTTCGACGGGGTGGAGCGGCTCACCGCTGCGGCGGTCCAGGAAGAAGACGTGGCCCATCTTCGTCGCCTGGATCAATCCGGGCACCGCCCCCTGCGGCGTGGGGAAGTCCACGAACACGGGCTGAGACGGCACGTCGTAATCCCAGATGTCGTGGTGCACCGTGCGGAAGTGCCAGCGCACGCTGCCGTCGCTCGCGTCCAGGGCCACCAACGAGCTCGAGAAATGGTCGAGTCCCTCGCGCTGTCCGCCGTAGTAATCGGGCGAGGTGTTGCCCGTAGGCACGTACACGAGTCCGAGTTCCGGGTCGGTCGACAAGGCGGTCCAGGCGTTCGTCGTACCCCGGCGATAGCGGACCCCGTTCTCCGCCTGACGCAGCGGGGCTCCAGCGGGCACGGGATCCCAGGCCCAGACGCGCTCGCCCGTGCGCACGTCCCAGGCGCGCACCACGCCCCCCGGCGCATCGACGCGTCGGTTGTCGAGCACCATCGCGCCCGTTACGACGCGATCGCCGATCACCACGGGCGGAGACGTGACGCCGTACTCGCCCGGTCGCGTGTCGCCGATCCCTTCGCGAAGGTCGACGGTGCCGCCTTCGCCGAACCCTTCACAGGGCGTCCCCGTCGCGGCGTCCAACGCGATCAAGCGCGCGTCGAGGGTGCCGGTGAGAACGCGCGTCTGGCAGCTCGTTGCGCTCGGGTCGGGATCCTCCCAGACCGAGACACCGCGGCAGTTGAGCAGGTAGAGCCCGTCGGTGTTCACCTCCGGGTCGTAGTTCCAGCGCTCGGTGCCCGTCTCGGCATCGAGCGCAATGACGCGGTTGCGGGGCGTACAGAAGACGAGCTGGTCGTCGACCAGAATCGGAGTCGCCTGGAAGCCGGCGCGCACACCCAGCCCACTGGATCCGTCGTCCAGATCCCCGTGGTGGTAGGTCCAGGCCGGTTCGAGCCCGTGGACGTTGCCGGGATGGATCTGGGTCAGCAGGGAGTGCCGCTCGCCGCCGGAGCTGCGCCCGTACACGGCCCATCCGTCGACGGGGCCACCTAACGGGACGTCCACTGCCGGACTGCAGGCAAGGGTGAGGGTCAGAATCGCGAAGAGGCTGGGGCGCATGATGCGGCGATTCTCGGGGTGCGGACGCCTCGCCGCAAACGGCGACGGCGCGCGCGGGTCGGGTATCCTGCGTCCCCATGTCCTCCAACCAGCTCTCCGACCGGGGTCGACAACTCGACGACGCCTTCTTCAAACAGGATGCCCAGGGGTTCCGCGACGCCCTCGCCGCCGACGAGGCCGAGGCAGCTGGGGCCCTGGCGCGCGCCACCGGCATCGACGACGAGCCGTTGCTCGCGCGGCTCGCCGAGCTCGGGATTCGCCCGGAGACGCTGGCCGCGCTCACCCTGATCCCGCTGATCGAGACGGCCTGGGCCGACGGGGTGATGGACTCTCGGGAACGCAGCGCGATCCTCGACGGCGCTGCCAGCTGCGGCATCGGTTCGGAGAGCGCGAGCCATCGGCTGCTCGAGCTCTGGACCCAGGAACGACCGACCCCGGATCTCGTGCTGTTGTGGCGGGAGTTCCTCAAAGCCGTCGCCGAGACCTTGAACCCCCAGGAGCGCGCCAACCTGCGCGCGAAGGTGATCGGTCGCGCCCACGCCGTCGCGGCCGCCGCGGGCGGCCTGCTCGACGCCTCGCCGAACGTGTCGCCCGAGGAGTGGGCGGTGATGGACGACCTCGGCGCGGCGTTCGGCGTCGAAGACTAGGGCGAAGCCGTGTCTGCCCCCGAACCGAGCGCGGCGACGCCGATCGCGCTCCGATCCAACGGGTGCTCCGAGTGAGCGGAGAACCCTCCGCCCTCGACATCCTGTTGCGCTGCCTCGACCTGGACGCCCTCGATCGCGACCTCTACCTGGGCGATCCGGGCCCGGGTGAAGGTCGGCTCTTCGGCGGCATGGTCGCGGCCCAGTCGGTGATCGCGGCCTACCGCACCCTCGACGGCACCGAGCGCCCCCTCCACTCCTTGCACGCCTACTTCCTGCGCCCCGGTCGCCACGACCTGCCCCTGCGCTTCGTCGTCGATCGGATTCGCGATGGTCGCTCGTTCACGACCCGCAACGTGGTGGCCCATCAGGGTGGCGAGGCGATCTTCAACCTGGCGGCGAGCTTCGCCCGGCCGGAACCGGGAATCTCCCATCAGGACGCGCCGCCGCCGGCGCCTCCGCCCGAAGAACTCGAGGACTGGGACGAACTGCGGGCCCGAACGCTCGGACTCCCCTCCCCCGACCGCGAGAGCGCCGTCGAAGTGCGGCTCGGCGACCCCTACGACTTCGAGGACGCGAAGAAGCGCTACGAACCGAAGCAGCGCAACTGGATCCGCGTGCGCGGCAACCTGCCCGACGACCCGACCATCCACACGGCGGTGCTCACCTATCTCACCGACCGCACTCTCCTCTCCACGGCCGCACGCGCCCACGGCCTGCCGTGGGGGAGACGCATGGCGGCGAGCCTCGACCACGCGATCTGGATCCATCGCCCCGTTCGTCTCGACGAGCGGTGGCTGCTCTACGCGGCGGAGAGCCCGGCCGACCACGCGGCGCGTGGGCTGATCTTCGGTGGTCTCTACGATGCGGACGGGCAACGCATCGCGTCGGTGGCCCAAGAAGCCCTGATCCGCGAGAAGCGGCCCGACTGACCGGGGCTACTTCTTCTCCGGCTTCTCCGCGAAGACCGCGTCGCGAATCTCGTAGACGCCGTCTTCCAGGGCGTCGTCGGTGGCGATCGTGGGGCTCTGGCAGCGCGCCGCGGCAAGCACGTCGCCGAGTACCGGCTCGAGCAGCGCCAGGGTCTTCGCATTGGCGGCGAGGGTCATCTGCAGGACGTCCCGCCCCATCGAAACCGACGCGTCCGACTTCGCCTTGTTGATCGCACTCCAACCGGCGACGGCCACATCGAAGCTCTCGGCGGCGGCGGGCGCGGGAACGCCCGCGAAGTCGGCGGCCGACGGCCACGGCGCGGCGTGGATGCTCGGCTGGCCCTTCTCCTCGGCAAAGGCCCAGGACCAGACTTCTTCGGTGATGAAGGGCAGGAAAGGCGCGAGCAAACGCAGCAGCACGTCGAGGCCGAGTCGCAGCGCCGTCACGGCGGAGCCCCGAATCGCCGCGTCCGCCGGATCCTCGGCACGCGCCCGCAGCTTCGCGAGCTCGATGAAGGCATCGGTGAAGTGCGACCAGAAGAAGGACTCGACTTCCTGCAGGACGGGAGCATGTTGGAACGACTCGAAGTCCGCGGTCGCGCGTTCCACGAGATCGCGGAGCTTCGCGAGGAAGGCGCGGTCGAGCTCGTGCGAGACGGGGTGCGCCTCCGCTTCCTGGGAGAGCACGAACTTGCCGGCGTTGAAGAGCTTCGTGACCAGGCGCTTGCCGACCTTGAAGACCTTCTCGTCGAGGGCCGTATCCACGCCGAGCCGGGCGCTCGCCGCCCAATACCGCACGCCATCGGCCGTGTACTGGTCGAGCAGCGGCAACGGCGTCACGACGTTGCCCTTGCTCTTCGACATCTTCTTGCGGTCCGGGTCGGTAATGAACCCCGAGATCGTCGCGTGATGCCAGGGCACCGAGTCTTCGTGGAGCAGCGCCTTCGCGATCGTGTAGAACGCCCAGGTGCGGATGATGTCCTGACCCTGGGGTCGCAGATCGGCCGGGAAGAGCGCCGCGTGCCGCTGGGCATCCGTCGCCCAGTGCGAGCTGATCTGCGGCGACATCGAGCTGGTGAACCAGGTGTCGAAGATGTCGGTCTCCGCCGAGAAGCCGCCCGGCTGTTCGCGCTGGGCTTCGTCGTAGCCGGCGGGCGCGTCGGTGGTCGGATCGATCGGGAGCTCGTCGGCCTTCGGTAGCAGCGGGTTCGCGTAGTCGCGCTCACCCTGGGCGTCGAGCGGGTACCACACCGGGATCGGCACGCCGAAGTAGCGCTGGCGGCTGATGCACCAGTCCTGGTTCAGATTCTGCGTCCAGTCCTCGTAGCGCTTGTGCATGTGATCCGGGTGCCACTGCACGGCGGCGCCCTTTTCGAGCAGGCCTTCGCGGTAGTCGAGCAGACGCACGAACCACTGCCGCGTGGGCACGAACTCGAGGGGGCGGTCGCCCTTCTCGAAGAACTTCACCGCGTGTTCGATCGGCTTCGGATCGCGCTGGAGCGGCGCGCCGCTGCCGGTGGCGCTCCCGCTCGGGTCGCCCAGCATCTCGACGATCGCCTTCTGGGCCTGGACGATGTTCTTGCCGGCGAGCTCGGCGTAGAAGCGGTTCGCCCCCTCCGGATCCTCGCTCTCGTACCCCTCCTCACCAAAGGTAACGGGAGCCAGCCGGCCGTTGCGTTGCACGATCTGGCGCAGGGCGAGGTCGTTTTCACGCCACCACTCGACGTCGGTCGCGTCGCCGAAGGTGCAGACCATCAGGATGCCCGTGCCCTTCTCGGGGTCGGCCTTCTCGCTCGGGAAGATCGGCACCGGCACCCGGAACAGCGGCGTGATCGCGCGCTTGCCGAAGAGCGGCTTGAAGCGGGCGTCGTCGGGGTGGGCGGTCACGCCCACGCAGGCCGGCAACAGCTCGGGGCGCGTCGTCGAGATCACGAAGGCACCGCCCCCCTCGACCGCGAACTCGAGGTCGTGGTAGGCGCCCGGGCGCTCGCGGTCCTCGAGCTCGGCCTGTGCGACCGCGCACTGGAAGTCGACGTCCCACATCGTCGGGGCGTAGCGGCTCTCGGTGTAGCCCTTCGCGTGCAGATCCAGGAACGAGTGCTGGGCGATGCGGCGCGAGTGGTCGTCGATCGTCTGATACTCGTGACGCCAATCGATCGAGAGGCCCAGGCGCTCGAAGAGATACTTGAAGGACTTCTCGTCCTCGCGGGTGACGTGCTCGCAGGCCTCGATGAAGTTCGGACGCGACAGCTGACGCGGCGGCTTCTTGCGAACCTTCGCGCTGGCCTCCTCGAGGGTGAGGTCGGCCTCGTAGGCCGCCGTCGGGTCGCAGCGTACGTGGTAGTAGTTCTGCACCCGGCGTTCGGTCGGCAGGCCGTTGTCGTCCCAGCCCATCGGATAGAAGACGTTGCGCCCCTGCATCCGCTGATAGCGGGCGAGCAGATCCGTGTGGGTGTACGAGAAGACGTGACCGGGGTGGAGCGAACCCGACGCCGTGGGCGGCGGTGTGTCGATGACGAAGGTCTCGTCGCGCGCTCGGCTCGGGTCGTAGTGATAGACGCGGCGGTCCTGCCAGGCCGCGTGCCATCGCTGCTCGGCTTCCGGAGCATCGAAGTGCTTCGGGAGTCGGCCGGGGTCGATCGCGCGGTGACGGGGTTGGTCGCTCATCGTGAAACCTGGTCAGCGGGAGGGGTCCGAAAGGGCCGAGAACATACGGCACCCCCGCAGGCGCCGCGCTCTCGGGGCGACGCGGAATCGCACCGATCCCCACGGGGAGCGCTTGCCAGAGGGGCGACGCACCGGTAGATTTCCGCGCTCTCCAGACCCTTTGCGCCACAACCCCCGGCGTTTCAGGAGCGATCGATGGCCAAGAAGTCTCAGGTGCTGCGGGACAAGCACCGCAAGCAGCTGATCGACAAGTACGCCGAGAAGCGTGCCGAGCTTCGCAAGAAGCTGAACGACCCCGAGGTCTCGATCGAGGAGAAGATCGAGGTGCAGCAGAAATTCGCCAAGCTGCCGCGGAACTCCTGCCCCACGCGCCTGAACCGCCGCTGCGAGGTCTCTGGACGCTCCAAGGGCTACTACCGGAAGTTCGCCATCTCCCGCATCGCGCTGCGCGAGCTCGCCCTCAAGGGCCAGCTTCCCGGTGTGCGGAAGTCGAGCTGGTAGCCAGAGGCCCCGCCGTGAAAGAAGACATCCACCCGGATTACCACCCCGTCCTGTTCGTCGACACGGCGACGGGACACGAATGGGTGAGCCGCTCCACCATGACCTCGAGCGAGACCAAGGAAGTCGACGGCCAGGAGCTGCCCGTCATCAAGCTCGAGATCTCCTCGCACAGCCACCCGTTCTGGACGGGCACCATGCGCGAGCTCGACGCCGACGGGAAGATCGACCGCTTCCGACGCCGCTACGGCAAGAAGTAGAGCGCCTCCCCTCCCAGGAAGCGCGGCTTCCCCGGGGCCTCCGACACCCCTTCCCTTCGCCGATCGCAGGCGTTGGAGGGCGAGTTGCGTGCCCACGTGAGAGAGGGATTCCCACCCTCCTCCCCGAGGGGATCCGGGCGCGCCGCAATCGACTCGGACGGGAAAATTCCCTGAAAAAAGAGCGACCTCCGAAGCACCCGGGACCACTCACCAACGAAGTCCATCTGCGCCCCGCAGCGCGGAACCGGGCCCTCGGATCCCCCGCAGTTCTCCAATCCAGGCCCGATTCGCCACGGCGCGGATGCTCCTGCTGTTTCGCTCTTGCTGTTGCTCTGGAGGTTCCGATGGCGCGCTGGCCCAAGCTCTTGGTTCTGGCCCTGTTCCTCGGCGTCGTCGTGGGTTGCGATGCTTCGTCCTCGACCAGCTCGTTCACCGAGACGCTCGACGACGTCGCGGGTGGTTCGGCGAATACCGACGACGAGACGCCGATGACCCCGCCCGACGAGGTCCCGCCCCCGCCGGCCGACGACGATCCGCCGCCGATGATGGGCGACAACCCGCCCAGCGATGGCGACGGCACCGACACGGCCGACAACGGCAACCCGCCGGGCGACGGAGACGGCAGCGAGACGCCGGGCGACGGTGACTCCATGGACGGGATGGAAGGCATGGAGGACGAGGCCGGCGAGGACGTCGCGGACAACGGCTACGACGACGCCGCTGACCCGGAAGACGGCGACGAGGGCGGCATGGGCGGCGGCGGCTCTATGTCGGACCCGGTACCCGAGCCTTCGGGCGCGCTGATCGCCGGGGTGGGCCTGCTGCTCGCACGTTGGGCCACGAAGCGACGCCGCGCCTAGCGGGGTGCCTCCATCGCTTTCCGAGCCGCGCTAGCGGCTTGGGCTAGTCGCTCGAGAACAGCGACCCCAGCGAGCCGATCGGTATCGTGTAGGGCACCCGCAGGTTGACGCGGAAGTCCGGCGCGTCTTCCGTCGCGCCGATTGCGATGTCGACACTCGTCGCCAGATTCTGGCTGAAGCGGTAGCCGAAGCCGAAGAGCACCGAACCGGCCTGGAAGTCCGACGACGTCTGGTTCAGTGTCGTGACCGTGCGCGTCGTCGGCCCCGCGCCGGTGCTGATCGTCTCGGTGATCAGCTCGGTATCGGTCGGACGGATGAACGTGTATCCGAAGCCGATGTTGAACGAGAAATCCTGATTGACGGCCAGGCCCATTCCGACGCTCGCCGTGATCGCATCTCCGGGATTCACATTGCCCACCCGACGCGTCTGCAGCGTCATGGCCCCCGGCATCTGGCTCAGGACCTCGTCGACGTCGCGCTCGAGGTTCAGGACGTACCCGATGTTCGCGAACACGACGGCCGGATCCTGGCGAGAGATGATCGTGAGGCTCGGGTTGATGCCCCAGAAGCCCGAGCCGGTGGGGAGCTCCTCCTCCAGGCCGGTCGTGCTTCGGTCCACCTCGAAGGGCCCGACCCCGCTATTGCTCTTTACCCGCAGGTTCCCAATGAAGTAGGGCATCCCATCGAGTCCGCTGTTGATCTGGTAGTGCGCCCCGAACTCGATGTCACCGAGATCGTAGGCACGGATGCTGTCCGAGAAAGTGGACGACATCCCGTCCGGAATCGTGTTCGACACGCGCTCCTTGCGCCACACGACCGGAACCCGTAGATCCACCTCGAAGCGATTGGTGATTCCGTAGCGCGTGGTGAGCGACTGGATCAGGCTGTCGCGATCCGCCCGGAACGCCTCGAAGTTGCCGATGAGGACGGAGCTGTCGGCCACTTCGAAGCCGTTCACGTTGAAGCGTGAGATCGAGGTGTGAGTGAACTCGACGCTGGGCTCGAAGCGAAGGGTTCCCCGCGGCGTCAATACGCCACCCACTTCCGTCAGGGTCGTCACTGTCGGGCGCGGAGGCGGCTGCTGCGGCCGCTGGCCGACCTTCTCTCGCTCCGGTGCGGCCGGCTTGGGATCCTGCGTCTTTGCGGACGCCTCGGCCGAAGGCTTCGCCGGCTCCTCCACCGCCTTCTCGGCGGCGGCGTCGGCGTCGGCGTCGGCGTCGGATGCTGACGCGTCCTCCGCGGGTGCGGCCTCCGCGGCGGAGACGGTCTCCGTCGCCGCGATCTCGCCGGCCTCTTCCGCCTGCGCGACCACGAAGACCAACGACACGGCGACGAATACGCCCATCGCTGCAGCTGTTCTCGCTGCCATCGGTTCCCCCTCTCAGACACCCGGCCGAAGCCGCAAGAAGGGCTTCGAATCGGTCATGCGAAACCGACCGATCTCTGCGTCTATCGACGCTGCCAGTGCCGGACTTGAAGCGGCAAAGCTCCGCGTTTCCCGCGGATCGGGGGATGAGTTGCGCCTGGGGCGCGAACCGTCACCGGAAAGTGGCGGTGTCTTGCATCCGGTTCGAGAGGGCGGATCCAGCGCGGTTCATGTTCACCGTGTTCTGGTGCTGCTGGAAATTTCCGATCTCGATCTGCATCTCGCCGAGCGTCTGGATCGAGACGCCGTCGAGGCGGTTGAAGACGACGGCCTGCAGGTCGTGGCGGCCGACGACGTGATGCACCTGGGTGCCCTCGAGGCTCCCGGCCGTGCGCAGCACCGTCTCGCGTCCGGTGAACGGCGTCGACTCGACCGGGGTCGGGAGCGCGCCCGGCACCTCGGAGATGGCCGTGACCGCGGCCGTGCTCGGCGCTCCGGTGCCGAACTGATCGGCGTGCTGGAGGTCCTCGACGCCCAGCTCGGTGCGAAGCAGTACTTGGTTGTCGACCGACGTCTGGATTCCCAGCGCCATCCGGATCTCGAGCCCGTCGATGTGCAGCAGCACGCCGCCGCGCATGCTGTCGAGCTCTTCGTCGGAGACGGCTTCGAGAGCCCCCGCATCGAGCTCTGCGAGCAGATCTTCTTCGGCGACCGACGCGAGGGGCGCCAGCAGCAGGATCAGCGCGCAGAGAGCGACCCTGCGCATGGCTAGAACTCCCCTCGACCCGGGAAGCCGATCGTAAGGCTTCCGAGGCTCTGGGGGGACAGGGCGGTGCCGAGGGGCGCCGCCGGGGTGATGTTCCAGTCTTCTGCCTGGTTGAAGCTCGCGCGCGCCACCTGGGAGCTGTTGCGAATCACGAAGAGCACGCCGTTCCACGCTTCCTCGAACTCGTGCTTCCGCATCGCGCGCATGCCCTCGGCCGGGTCAGCGACCAGCACCCGCCCGCGCTCGACCCCGATCACCACCACGAAGTGCTTGTAGCCGCGGGTGTCGATCAGGGCGATCGCCGGGACCTTCAGCTTCTCGAGCTTCTCCATCGTGAGGCGGAAGCCGTCCGCCCGCAGCTCTCGCGTCGCCAGGTAGTTCCGCATGTCGAGCAGCGAGAAACCCACCTCGCGAATGCGGTCCTGGTTGCCCACCGCCCACATCGCGTCGAAGACCGCCGACTCGGGCGTCTCGATGCCGTAGTGATGGGTGAGCAGGGTGGCGACCGCCGCCGATCCGCAGCTGAAATCGTACTGCTGCTTCACGACCGACTGGAAGCGCAGCTCGGCCAGGCTCATTACGCCCACCCGATACTGCCCCCCGGACATGTCCGCGCGCGCCTCTCCTGCGCCGGCGGGCGCGGTGAGGGCCAGCGCCAGGCCTACCGCGATGACGGCGGCGCCCAGCAACGTGGCGCGGGGAACGATCGGGGACACGGAAGTCTCCTCAGTCGAGGTAGACGTTGACGGTCATCGAGCTCTGCATGGACACGTTGTTGCCCGAGTTGACCATCGAGGAATGGATGCCGTGATTGGCGTTGAACGAGTTCTCGAAGGAGACGTCACCCGTGGTGACGTGGTCTCCCACGACGTTCTCGCTGACATCGGACTCGAGGTTCGACTCGGTGTCGATGTCCGCCATGCCGGCGTAGGACGACAGCTCGTCGTCCCCGAGCGGCTCGGCAAAGGAAGCGCCTCCGAAGAGGTCGGACGCGACCGGATCCGCGAAAGCCGGCGCGTTCAGGCCGGCCGCGATCACGAGCGCGAGAAGGGAAAGTCGGAACGCTTGCATGTCGTCCTCTCGACGAGAAACAAGGGAAGAGGGGCCGGGCCGGGAACAACACGCCCACAAAAAAAAAGGTTGATAAAACAATATAATAAGCGCACACGAAGCTCAACCTCATACATGGGGACAGATCAAACGCCCCCGAGAGGGGAGAGCGGG